>JAFAEW010000135.1 GCA_023423835.1 Bacteroidota bacterium
ATTACGAACTGAGCGTTTTTTGCTTCGGCAATTCAAGGATTCCGATCTCCAAAACGTTTTCAGCGGTTTATCAAATCCTGATGTTATCAGATATTATGGCATCAGCTACGCCACCCTTGAGGAAACGGAACTTCAGATGCAGTTTTTCCGGGAGCTGGAGGAAAAGGAAACAGGCATCTGGTGGGCGATCTGCTCACATGACAATCAAATTTTCTATGGCGGAGGCGGGTTAAACAACTGGTCGAAAATCCACAAAAAGGCCGAGATCGGATTTTGGTTGCTTCCCGGGTTTTGGGGAATGGGAATTATGAAGGAAGTACTTCCTGTAATTTGCTCATACGGGTTTGAGATGTTAGATCTGCATAGAATAGAGGGAATTGTGGAATCGGAAAACTCCAACTGCAAAAAAGCAATCGCGAAAGCAAATTTCACCTTTGAGGGAACGATGAGGGAATGCGAACTAAAAAACGGCCGGTTCATCAGCCTTGATATTTACAGCAGGCTGAAAAACGACTCATAAGAGCCTTCATCTCTTCCTTTGCAGAAAAAGGCAAACCTTTCAACTGCTCCGGAACACTCACAACGAGGAAGCTCCATTCAACAATGCCTGCGCCTTAATTATTTGAAAATCCTGAGGAAGTCCAACCCGAGGGCATAAGCCATCAATCCCAACAAAAGAATCATTCCCACCATTTGCGCGTACTCCAGAAATTTATCACCCGGCTTGCGGCCTGTGATCATTTCCGCTATTGTAAACAATGCATGACCGCCATCGAGTGCCGGAATTGGAAGGATATTCATGAAGGCAAGGATGATGGAAAATATTGCAGTCAGGGTCCAGAAACTCTGCCAATCCCACACGCCGGGAAAGGTGTTTCCGATACTGATTATACTTCCGAGAGAATCGCTCACTTTCACTTCTTCGGAGGTGAACAGCAGCTTGATGTTTTGTATATATTTTCCGAGCGTTTCCCAGCAGCGGTTGAAGCCGGCAGGAATTGCCTCCAGAAAGGAGTATTCTATGTGTTTGCTGCCAAGGATTTTTCCCATGGATTGAAAACCGATCCCGTTGTTTCCGGTTTCGTCAAACATTACGCTGGCCGTCAATGTATCCTGTCCACGTTTGAAATAAAGTGTTGCCTCGCGACCCTTAGGTGGATCGAAGTGCATGAGGTCGGTACTATAGGAAACCGGTTTATCATTAATTCCAACCAATGTATCGCCTTTCGCGATAGATCCGGCTTCAATTTTCGCGGATGGAAGGATGGAGTCTACCACCAATGGATATCGCACATAAGAGAATCCTCCGAGGCGATTCTTATTTAGCTGGCTGATGAAACCCGGGGGAATATCGAGTTTCAGCTCTTTGCCATTTCTGTCGATCGTAATCTGCCTCGCCTCATTTATGATAATTTCCGCCCCAACAGTTCCCACTTTTGAGATCGGCTTTCCTGCCACGGCAATAATATTATCACCGTCATGCAGTCCGATATCGCGGCCAAGACTATCGGCATAAACTCCGTATTTAAGGTTTTGGGCAGGAACGTATTCATCCCCCCAAACGGCTATAATTCCGATAAAGATCACGATGGCAAGCAAAATGTTTACCACCACTCCCGCTACCATGATGATGAGCCTTTGCCAGGCCGGCTTGCTTCTGAATTCGTCCGGTTTTGGCGGCTGCTTCATTTGTTCCTTGTCCATGCTTTCATCCACCATTCCGGCGATCTTCACATAACCTCCAAAAGGAACCCAACCGATACCATATTCGGTTTCTCCTATCTTTCGTTTCCAAAGGCTAAACCACGGATTGAAAAAAAGGTAGAATTTATCGACCCGGCACTTAAACCATTTTGCAGTCAGGAAGTGCCCCAGTTCGTGCAGTGTAACCAATATTGAAAATGAAAGGATGAATTGCAAAGCCTTTATCCCAATGCTTCCCCAATCAATAGCTAATAAGATCATGATGTTTCCTTTTCGGATTTATTTTTCCCCAATGTCGTTTTATTACCGGGTCAGTTTTGAGCTGAGCGTTAAAAAATTGCGCAATAATACTAAGATAGCCGGTAACTTAATTGTAATTCTTTAGTTTTAACAGCTACATCTGAATCAGGGAAGCCGCAAAATTACGCGCCTCACCATCACTTTCGAAATATTCCTCCAAAGTTGGTTTTTCGATAAAGTCGATCTTATTCATCGTTTGTTCCACCATTTCCGTAATATCCAAAAAGCCGATCCGGTTTCTAAGAAAAGCATAAACGGCAATCTCATTGGCGGCATTTAATACGCAGGGTGCATTTCCGCCTTTAAACAATGCCTCTTTTGCCAGCGCAAGGTTGCGGAACGTGCGTACATCGGGCTCTTCAAAATTGAGTACCGCAGGTTTTTTGAAATTATATCTTGGAAAATCGTTCGGCATTCTTTCCGGAAAAGCAAGTGCATACTGAATGGGCAACTTCATGTCGGGCAATCCCATCTGGGCTTTGATACTTCCGTCCTCAAACATCACCATGCTATGAATAATACTTTGCGGATGGATGATCACCTGCACCTGTTCGGGGTGAAGATTAAACAGCCATTTCGCCTCAATCATTTCCAATCCTTTATTCATCAGCGTTGCCGAATCTATCGAGATTTTTGCTCCCATGGTCCAGTTGGGATGTTGCAGTGCATGGTCGCGTTTCACGTTTACCAGGTAATTTGGCTTCTTGCCCAGGAAAGGGCCGCCACTTGCGGTAAGAATGATTT
Source organism: Bacteroidota bacterium (assembly GCA_023423835.1). Classification (GTDB taxonomy): domain Bacteria; phylum Bacteroidota; class Bacteroidia; order Chitinophagales; family Chitinophagaceae; genus JAFAEW01. Next base: position 2,749 of record JAFAEW010000135.1, read on the forward strand.
TGTCGATCTTATCGGGATCTTCTCCGGTCAGACATTGAAAAATTGCCGAGTGCTCACTGTCAATGGGAATGATAGCGGCTCGTTTTTCCCGGGCGATTTTCATCACGATATCACCCGCTACCACCAGCGTTTCCTTATTGGCGAGTGCCACCATTTTTCCGTTTTCCAGTGCACTTAAAATAGGTTTTAATCCTGCAAAACCGACAATAGCGGCTATCATCAGGTCGTAGGAATCAAGGGCTGCCACTTCATCGAGCGCATTTTCACCTGCAAATACCTTGATGGGCTCAGAGGACAGCGCGTTTTTTACCTGAAGATATTTGCTGTCATCGCCAATTACCACAATATTGGGTTTGTATTGAATCGCTTGCTCAATTAGCAGATCCGCATTGGTATGCGCGGTTAATATCTCCACGGAAAATTTATCAGGATGTGCATGCATCACTTCCAGTGACTGCGTGCCAATACTGCCGGTTGAACCGAATAGGGCAATTCTTTTTTTCTGCATTATCTCACTAAAAATTTTATTTTTTTCCCAAAGTGCGTAAAGATAACTGATTTTAAAAAGGCAGTTATGAATGTGGATTGAATAATTTCCCGGCTACTACAGCAATACGCCCTGCATAAAAATATAGGCTACGGAAAAATAGATCACAAGACCGGTTACATCCACGAGGGTGGCAACAAAGGGAGCACTTGAAACGGCAGGATCGGCACCCATCTTTTTCAGGATTAATGGCAGCATGGAACCGCTCAGCGTTCCCCATAAAACAACGCCGATCAGCGAAAATCCAACCGTAAATGCTATCAATAACCAATGTTCGCCATAAATATCGGAGATAACGCCGGCCTGCATAAAAAATGCCCACACGCAAATGCGCAGTAATCCTATCAAACCCAAAATTCCACCCAATACCAGGCCGCTGAAAACTTCCCTTCTGATGATGCGCCACCAATCGCTTACGGTAACCTCTCCCACCGCCAATGCCTGAATGACAAGTGTGGAAGCCTGAGAGCCGCTGTTTCCTCCACTACTCATAATCAAAGGCACAAAGATGGCCAGAACAACCGCCTTTTCAATTTCATCTGCAAAATAGCCCATCGCCGTGGCGGTTAGCATTTCGCCGATAAACAAGACGATCAGCCAGGAAACGCGCTTTCTGATTAACGTAAAAAACGGCGTTTGCAGGTAAGGCATTTCCAGGGCTTCGGTACCGCCCATTTTCTGCATGTCCTCACTGAATTCTTCGTCAGCCACCCACAGAATGTCGTCGATGGTTACGATTCCAAGTAAAATATTATTGTCGTCGGTTACCGGAAGCGCCACCCGGTTGTTCATTTTGAAGACCTGGCTGGCATGTTCCTGATCATCATGCACATTTAAGGCAACAACGCGGCCATCAACCAGTTCTCCAATCTTTTTGTCGGGCGTTGCAAGAATGATATCCCTCAATTTAATGTCATCAATAAGCTCATTCTTCTCATTGATGATATAAATTACATCCACGGTTTCGCTAGTTCTTGCCTCCCTGCGGATAGTTACCAAAACTTCATCGATTGTGTCGTTGTAATGAACATACACATAATCGGGCGTCATCAATCGTCCAACGCTGTCTTCCGGATATCCAAGCAATGAAAGCGTAATTTTTCTTTCTTCAGGATCAAGCAGTTTTATCAGATCGCGAATCACCTGCTGCGGCAATTCTTCCAGAAAATCTGTACGGTCATCGGCGGGAAGTTCATTCAGCAATTCGGCCATTTTAAAAGGAGGAAGTTCTTTTACGATCCTTCTTTGTTGAGTGGCATCGAGAATTTTAAAGACACTGGCGGCACGATGAATAGACATATTTGCAATGATCTGCGACTCATAGTCAGGAAATTCGTCAATAAGTTCAGCTACATCGCTGATGTTCTGATCATTCAGGAAATCCGAGATCGCCAGTTTATCGGCGTTTTGAATCAGATATTCAAACTGTTCCTCCAGGCTTTGATTTTCAATCTCCAAACTCATCGCAAAAATTTTACATTATCCACTACCAATCGGTTTGCAAATCTAATATTTACACAGCCTTTAATTTCAATGAATTTTTTTGGCGATAATCCTTATTTTCACAAATGATTTCTCCATTGCTGTTTATTGCTTCTTCCGGAAAAAAAGGAAGAGGCGTTTTTACAAAAGAAAGTATTAAAGCAAAAACAATCATTGAAGTTTCACCCGTGATCGTTTTGAGCGCAAAAGATCGTGCGCTTGTAGAACAAACCAAACTTTTTGATTATATTTTTGAATGGGGAAAATCGAAGCGGTTGTGCTGCGTCGCCTTGGGATACCTCTCACTATACAACCACGATTATGACGCCAACTGTTTATATTGGATGGATTATGAGAAAAAAATCATGACCATCGAAACCGTGAAGGATGTGAAAAAAGGCGGAGAACTTACCATCAACTATAATGCAGAACCAAACGACAAAACAGTGGTGTGGTTTGATACGGTTTAACGCTGGCATAGAATTTAAATCAGAATTTATATGAATAATAAACTTGCAATACCTGAGCCGAAGGACAATAAACCAACTGGCACTGCTGCAGCAGTAAGACAGGAGCTCAGGGAAACAACTTTAAAAACCAAGAAGAAAATAGCAGCGGCTTTTAAAGCAAAACAAGAAATCAATAAAAGCAGTTAATATGTCAAAAGGGGAAGAAGAAGCAAAACATGCAGATCTTGATAAGGTAGAAAAACAGGATAAAGAAAATCATAACGATACTGTTCGCGAAGGCGAGGCAGACGCCTCGGTTTGGGGAGATGAAGAAAAGCCAGGATTAAATGAATATCCGAAAAAAGATCTTGATCGGCACCAGGAAGAAGATCAGCCCGAATTTACCGAGCCTTACAGTAATCAGAGCAAGGACATTGAGGGTGATGAAGGCATTGAGGAGAAATGAATGCAGTTTCCGGCTTTCTCAAAGGGGCATGGCAATGAGTTTTTCCAATAAACAAAGCTGATTTTCCGCTCTCACCAGATTGTTATTCTCATATCTCACCGGATAGTATTTATCCCCGGCTAAAAAGTCGGCCATGAAACGCAATGCCTGCATATAGATCATCGATTTCCCGGCAAACAGAAATTGGGATTTTTCAAAAGCTGTGAGTTCGGGTCCCATCTCACTTAGATAACCGTTTACGATTGCCTTGAAATATTCCGGTCTTACGAAAATCTTATTGAAATCTTTTTCTTCTTCGCTTACGGGACAAAGATAAGTTCGCATCATATCTCCTACATCGCTGTTGAAATAACCCGGCATCACCGTATCGAGATCGATTACACAAATTCCCTTGTTATTCGCGTCGAACAATACATTGCTGATCTTCGTATCGTGGTGCATTACCCGCAGCTTCTTATCGTTGCTATTTATAAAGTTGTTGTATTCTGAAAGAATGCCTTCGTGCCGGTCAAACCGTTTTACAAGAGCAGAAGCTTTTTCAATGCGGCCGGGTTCTGCAAATTCCCTTGCCGCTTCAAATTGTTGAAACCGGAAGGATAGATCATGAAATTGTGGTATCGTAATGTTCAGCTGGCTTGCATCGAAGCCCGACAACAGCCTCGTGAATCTTGCAAACTGCTGCGCCGCTTCATAAGCGAGTTGAGAGTCTTCCAGCTTATCAAATACGTGCGAATTGCTGACAAACGGGAACAACCGAAAATAGGACGCTTCCTGTTTGATCAAAGATTTTCCGTTGCGATCATTCACCGGCCTTACGAAAAGATAATCCGGGTGATTTTCCGAAAGATACGATCCGATCATCCTGATATTTTCGTCAATGGCAACGGGATCTTTAAATACATCAGTGTTAATTTTTTGAAGAATATATTGGTGGTCTCCTGAGGATACCCTCCAGGTATGGTTGATAAGGCCATTGCCAAACGGTTGCACCTCAAGATCGTGTTGTAGAAGCGGATACTGTTTTAATACTTCCTTAAGCATACGGCAAGATAAGGATGAAATGACAGATGCAGAGAGAATTGCAGGCTACTGTTGAAGGTTGTATTCAGATGAAGTGCGGCCGCATCTTCTCCGCCAATAAAAAAGATCCTCCGCTTGGGAAGGATCTTTGCTGTAGGGGTAGGAGTCGAACCTACACGAAGCAGTTAGCTTAAATACAAAGTCTGGTGGTCAACCCCGGTCGGCCTCAACGTGGTTTGGTCGACTCTATACTTAAGTTTATCCTGTGATCTTCACCCCCGAGACGAGAGGGCATGTCTGCCGAAGATTTCATCACCCCACAATTCAAATTGCTGACACAATATTAATAAAAGAGAGTTTTTCTTACAAATAATTCAAGACTTATTTTTAAAAATTAGAACAAACTCAAAAAATTTATTATTTTTAGATTTTTATCAAAATAATTGTTCGAAATGAAGTCAAAATTTAATTTAGACAAATTAGACTATCAAATCATCCAGGAGATGTCTGAGAATGCCGGCATATCCTATGCCGACCTTGGGAAAAAGCTGTTTGTTTCCGGGGGAACCATTCACGTTCGCATCAAAAAGCTGGAAGAAATGGGCATCGTTAAAGGCACAAAACTAATTGTCGACATCAAAGCCCTGGGATACGATGTAATCGCATTCATCGGGATTTTTCTCGAAAAAAGTTCACTCTATGATACCGTTGCAAAAGAGTTGAAAAAAATACCCGAGATCGTGAGACTGAGTTATACCACCGGCAATTACAGCATGTTTGCCGAAGTAGTTTGTAAAGATATTCAACAACTGCGCTTTGTGCTGCACAATGAATTGCAGAAGATCAAGGGAATTGAACGAACAGAAACGCTGATCTCACTCGATGAAAGCTTTTCAAGAAATGTGCAGGTTACAGGCGAATAAGCGTTATACAAGCTGATATTTTTCTTTCAATTCAGATACTATTCTTTCTATCGATTGTTGAATTGGCGTAAACGAAAACTCCGGAAGGTAGGCCGATATTTTACTATTGTCGAAATAGGCTTTTGCCTGCGCGGTATTTGCGGTTTCTCTCGTGAGTAACGGCTTTTTCCCCGAAAACAATGATTTCACTGCTTCCAGCCTCCATATTAATCCGGCAAGAAAAGGCGTGACTTTCCGATGAGGTGGTTTTTTGTTGAACGCGTTCGCAATCATGGTAAAAAATTCGCGGTACGAAATGTTTGCGGCGTTTAAAATAAACCGTTCGCCACTGATGTTTGATTGCATCAGGGCGATCATCGCATCCACCACATCTTCAACATCGACAAATCCGGTAACCCCATCTGTAAACCACGGAAATTCATTGTAGGCATTTTTGAATAAGGCGGAAGATCCGTTCTCCCAATCTGACGCGCCAAGAATGATTGAGGGATTTACAATCACTGCATTCAAACCTTCTGCAATGCCGCGCCATACTTCCATTTCTGCATAGAACTTCGTCTTTCCATATTCGCTGTTGCTGGTAGATTCGCTCCACTGCATTTTTTCGGAAATCATCCTGTCCTTTCGAATTCTTCCCAAAGCAGCTACCGAACTTACATAACAAAGTTTTTTCACTTTGCTTTCCAACGCCACATTTACCACATTCGCCGTTCCTTCAATGTTTGTCTTGTTTAACAGCTTTTTCTCTGCGGGATTAAAGGAAACGATGGCTGCACAATGATAAACCTCATCCACTCCTTCCATAGCTTCCTGAAGAGAGATGAGATCCAGTATATCGCCTTTTACCCACTCTAATTTATCGCTATCCGAAGTAAACGGAATTTCAGTGCGATAAATCGCTCTCACACGAAAATTTTTTTTGATCAACGCCCGGATCAGGTGCGAACCTACGAGGCCGCTGCCGCCCGTTACAAAAGCGAGTGTTTGTTTTTTAGAAGCGTATGAAACCTGTACCTCCAATCAATTTTCAGTTTTTGGCATAATTATAAAATCCCTTCCCGGTCTTTTTACCAAGTTCTTTTTTGTCCACTTTTTCCTTTTGAAGAGAAGAGGGTTTCAGCCGGTCGGGTTTACCCAAGTCGTTCCACACAATTTGGCTTACAGCGTAGTTTATATCCATTCCAATAAGGTCCATGAGCTTGAAAGGTCCCATTTTAAATCCCGATGCTTCAAGAATCGCATCAACTTCCTGCACTTCTGCTAACCCTTTTTCAACCAGATTAAGCGCTTCGAGGTAGTAAGTACGCGCCACATGATTTACGATGAATCCCGGTGCATCTTTGCATATTACGGGCGTTTTATTCATTTTCTTCGCCAATGCCATCACCAGCTCACGAAGTTGATCACCGGTAAATTTTGTAGTAACTACCTCCACGAGCTTCATCAGTTGTGGGGGATTGAAAAAGTGCATTCCCATTACACGGGTCGGAAAGCTGGTATCTTCGGCAATGGCGGTTACAGATATTGAAGAAGTATTGGTGAGAAAAACCGTTTCAAGAGAATTAAAGGCTGCGAGTTTGTTGAAGAGCTCCGCTTTTGCAGAACGGTCTTCTACGATTGCTTCAATGATTACATCTGCCTTGCAACTGCTTAACGCAGAAGAAAATGAAATCCTGTCTAAAATTCCCTTCTTATCTGCCTCACTGATCTTTTCCTTTTCAACAAATTTTCCAAGTGACGCATCGATCAGGTTTCTGCTTCTTTGAAGCATTTCATCTCTGATGTCGAACTGTATAACATTAAAACCGGCCTGAGCAGCCACTTGTGCAATTCCACTGCCCATTGTTCCCGCCCCGCAAACACAAACAGTCTTGATTTCGTCGATAGAATACATATTGCAAACTTAAAAAAACATCTACTACTTTTGATTTGCCTCAAACACACGGATGAAATTTCCACCGAGAATCTTTTCGATATCCTTTTTACTATATCCCCTGTCGACCAGCGCCTTTGTGACCAACGGATAATCGAGTAATGAGTTTAATTCTTTCGGAGCGGATGAAATACCATCAAAATCGGATCCCAAACCAACATGATTTACCCCAATTAATTTAACAATGTAATCGATGTGATCAATGATGAGGGAGATGGAAGGACGCAGATTTTCGGCCTCGTCTTTATATTTTTCCGCTAAAAAGCCATCAATAAAGTAGCCGGGCTTTCCCAATGCTTTAAGGGAATCAGCTTCCGACTGGTGATGTTGCATAAACTCCCGGGCCTTGCGGTCGAAACTGCTGTCTAAAAATCCTGAATAAAAATTCACCCCGATCACACCATTGTTTTTGCCTACCGCTTTTATCTGGTCATCCTTCAGATTTCTGAAAACCGGACATAAGGTATATGCACAGCTATGTGAAACGATAACGGGCTTCGTAGTGGTTTCAATCGCATCCCAAAATGTTTTTTCACCCACATGAGAAAGATCAACGATCATTCCGAGGCTGTTCATCTTTTTCACAACCTCTTTCCCGAAGGCATTTAGTCCCTTCGGCTGGTGTAACAGGGAATCATGGGTTTCATCGAGCGCGGACGTTGCCCAATCAACGGAATTGTTCCAGGTGAGCGTCATATATCTTGCGCCGCGGTTGTAGAGCGCTTCGAGTTTTGAAAGATCATTTTCGATCATGTGGCCACCCTCTACTCCTATCATGGCTCCCAGCTTTTTCAATCTGACGGCCTCCTTCAACTGCTTTGGATTTGTCGCCAGCATCATTTTATCCGGATTGCGATTGATCCACGCATAAAGCGTATCGATTTCACGGTTTGCAAAAGCATAAGGATCTTTTTGATCGCCGCCGCAGAAAACAGAAAATATTTGGATGTCGACGCCTCCCTCCCGCATTCGCCGGAGATCTGAAAAAGTCATTCCGGAAAGATCCTGGTCAAACGACAGGTTCTTTTCAATGGCAGTGGATAAAATGTCGTTATGAAAATCGATCAGAACCGATTTTTCATGCAGCTTCTGATACGATTGCGCCTTGCTGCCCGACGGAATGGAAAACAATACCGGCAATACGAAGCCTAAAAAAATAGCAACGCTTTTCATAATTTTAGTCTTTCGCGTCCAAGGTAGTTATATTTGCGGAAAGCTTTTGACGAAGTTTAACCGGATAGGCAGCATAAAGGCAAAGCAGTGACCATGAAATCAGTTCCTTTCTTTTTAATATTGATTCTTCTGAATGTAGGTGGCTTTGGACAGCAAACAGAATTTTCAAGATCTTTTCTGCTCTCTTCTGATACCACTGTTTCAGTAACGGTTGGAGGAAAACTTGATCGTTACAATACCGTGGGCAAGCCGGTAAGTTATTTCTGGGACCTGTACAAATATTACACGCCCGGATTTGAGCCGCTACGAAAAATGACGCTGACAAATAAGGGTGAAAACACGGTTGACAGCATTCGCATTTTCTTCAATGACGAACGACATTGGCAGTCCGATACTACCATCATAAACCACCTTATCCCGCCCGGCCTGACAGCGAAACAAAAGGCATTGATGATGTGGAAGACGATTTATGACAACCACGTTTATTTCTATAAAGCTGAAAACATTGTATCGCCCGAATCAAATGACCTTGTAAAATTCTTTACCGTTTATGGCATTGCAGATTGTTATATGAGCAATGTGAATTTGTGGCGGCTGAATGCGCTTGTCAATAATCCGGATTCCAGTTATTACTGGGGATTGAACAATGGCGATCATGGCGTAACCGAAGTCAAAGTAGATTCGAATTATGCCGTTCTCGATGCCGATCAGGGCGCATTTTATCTTCAGCTCGATAATGAAAATCTTGCCGGATACGACGATATCAGGATGGATGAATATTTGTATATCCGCACAAAAAAATGGACACCGCTCGTAGGGTATTATTCTCCCAAAAATTATGTGGATGTGGCCAATTATTTATCGCCCTACAATTACAGAACAAAATTTGGAGAATATCCGGTTTTTCACAGTTCTTCCTATTTTAGTCTGAGGCCGGGAGAATCTTTCAGCTATCGTTTTGACACAGCCACCTCCTATCATCAGGTAATATTTCAGGATAATGGTGAACGGCCAACTGAAGAAGACGTGCTTCCTTTTATCGGGAACGGATCCATTGTTTATGCGCCGGGAATAAACAGTCTGCAATCCTACCAACAAAGGACAGGAAATGATTTGAGTTGTATTATCCCAATGACATCACCCTTTGTATTTACCTCCGGATTGATAAACGGAGACGTGAATAATCCCGCCGGATCGCATTTCTCAGTTGATTATTCCACTGATCAGATCAACTGGACAACAATCTATGAATCGGCCGCAGCCTCGACAATCAATTTCAACAATTCTCTTGATTCAGCAATCGCGACCTTGGTGAACCCGGCGGTTTATGGCTTCTATATCCGCCTTAATTGGGAGAATGCCGGATCAAAAGACGTTTCCCTGCTGATCGATTCTTTAACCATTTCGACCGAATTTCAAATCAGCAAGTTCTATTTTCCGAAGCTAAAGACCGGTAATAATGAAATAGTTGTGCAAAGCAGCAGCAGCCAGCCAAAGCAGCTTCAACTTGATATCGACTGGAAGGAAAAATCTGATAACGATCCGCCTGAAATACCAACGCAGCCGTTGTTTCCGGGCGACAATTCGGTGGTGAACAAACTCGACATCACCTTCGAATGGCCGGAGACCAGAGATTTCAATGGTGACAGTATTGTTGATTATCATTTTCAACTAAGTGATGATTCTCTGATGCGTTATCCTATTGTTTCAAACTATGATGTTTATCTGAGAAATATCGATAGCGTGTTGCAACCGAAGTTTCATTCGATCGTAACCGATTTTCTTTTGCCGGGAAAGACTTACTACTGGCATGTTCGCGCCCTTGACAGCAAAGGCGCATGGAGCGATTGGAGTCCGGCCTGGAAGTTTGTTTGTAACGGGCCAAAACAGCCGTTAAACTTCAGGGTTGACACAACAGCACGAGGATATTTATTGAAATGGGACAGGGCGGAAAATGACAACACATCGTACTTTAAGATCTTCGCCTTCATCGACCGCGGCTTTTATCCAACCTATGCCACTTATTATGATACCTGTTCGGCCAACGAATATTTGATTCCCTTTGAAAAGAAATTATATCCGTTTTACCGGGTAGCGTCAATCGACGAATTTGGCAATCAAAGTGCAACGACAAAAGCAATTTTTATCCGCGACTCTATCGTATTGAAAGGAGCGCAAACTTTCCTGCTCGATTCTCTTTCAGACAATGGTTACGTCCTTTCATACAGCGTAAATACAAATGATTTTATTGATCTGGATGGAAGAAAAATCACCGCAAAAAATGACGGGAAAGCCATTATTCGAATACATTATATCAATGATTTGGGCAGGATTGTACAAACCGACCAACGGGTGGTTATCGTAAAGAAAACGGTTCTTAATTTTACAGTTGGTGACTACGTGAAAAAATATGGAGAGGATAATCCACCCTTCAATTACACCATTACCGGTTTTGACAACGGCGACGATGAATCGGTCCTGGATTCTCTCCCAAGAATCATCTCTGAGGCCGGAAAATATGCGTCGGCCGGAACCTATGGCATCTATTTATCGGGAGGCGGAGACGCTCGTTACAACTACGTTTTTGATACCGGAGTTTTGACAATTGAAAAGAATATTCTGAAAATATCCGGCGATACGATAACCATAAAAGCCGGTGAGCCGATTCCACCTTTGACGTATAAAATACAAGGCTTATTAGGAACTGATCAAATATCGGATATCGATGAAATGCCGGTCGCAGAAACTGATCCCCGTGCTGCCACCCAGTCCGGAAACTATCCGGTCACTTTCAGCGGCGGTCTCGACAACAATTACACCTTCGAATTTGTTGAAGGCTTACTGAAAGTGTTGCCATCAGAGCTTGTGATCTATCCGAATCCTTCGGCCGGAGATTTCTATTTCAGAATTCCCGAAGAAATGGTGGGAAAAACCGTGCGGATATTTTCCGCAAATGGCAAACTGGTTGTGGCGGTAAAACTCAACACGATCATTTCTAAAATCAATTTGAGCAATCAGCCGCCCGGAGTTTATTTCTTTCAATTATCCGACGGAAAACATGTGCTCCAAAAAGGAAAATTTGTGATTCACTGATTACTTATCCAACGTCCAGTTTACACCACCGTTTCTGCTGATGAAAAGGAACCGCGGATAGGGATTTTTTTGATACGTATCCCAGAAAGTGAAACTTAAATACAAGGCGTCATTATCATCAATATAGGATTTAAAATAGTAGATTCCGTAATTATCTTTTGACCGTTTTGCAAAATCAACCGGCGGTTTTGCCAAGAGATTTTCTTCACTCCATTGACCGGAAGACTGATCATATTTTTGAAAATACAAGCCTGGTTTCGGTTTATATGCCGTGTAAAATAAGTACACATTATTATGGCTGTCATAAACCGCAGATGTATATACCCTCGGGCCCTTCAGCACCGCGTTTTCTCTGAACGGTACGGTGTTGGAAACCGAAATGTCTCTAAAAAAATCATAACAATTTCCTGCCTGTGGGGCTACCAGCACGTGCTGTTCCCGATTTTGCGTGGTAACAATTACCGGCGTTGAATGCGGGTCGGGATAATTAAATTTCCCGGGCACATCAAGGGGGATTTCCTGCCGCGATGTAACGGTATTATTTAGCCGGCTGAAATTCAAAACCACAATCTTGTTGCCTTTTTTGTTATCCGGAATCTCGTTGAAAGTTATATACGAAGTGCTGCCCCAGGTCGAAGCGAATGAAGTACCTCCGGTATGGATAGAAATACCGGGACTTTTTTCTGTCAGCGTTATGGCCTCGGAAAGTGAAAGAGCTCCGGAAGCGGCAACTGAAGGCACCACAAGACTATATACATTTCGGTCGCCCATTGCCGACATTTTTTCTCCGGTAGAATAAACGCCTCCGATCAGCGGCGGCCAATTGTTGGTTTCAAAGGGACTTTTCTGTTCGAGGAATGCAAGATCCGGATTGCCGGGAATTTTAAAGGCTTGAAAACTCTCAGCGAGATCATCAGAATACAATAAAACAGGAACCCTTGCTTTGTATTTTTTCAGTACATTGCCATAGGGATAATAGAGATAAAATATCAGATAGATCCGGTCCTGATGATCGATCGTGATGGAACCCATTGCATGATAAATCGTATCCTTTGGGATTGAAACCTTGTCGTAAATCTTTTTGATACTTTCCAAAAGGTCAACAACCCTCGTGTCGGTTCCGGCGGCATTTCTTACAAACAACTTCCCATAATTTTCGGGGAAACTGTATTCAAAAGAATAACTGTTGTTTTTAGAATCGAAAGCCATATAGGTGTCGTGACGAATGCCTGATTCTGCTTTAAGGTTTGTTGTTTCCAGCGGCTGTACACTGTAAGCCTGAGCACTGTCTATGGCTCCCGAAGTAATTTGTTGTGCATTTAAACAACTGCAGCAAAACAAAAACAATGGCAGAATAAAGATTTTATTGGCGCAGGTGATAGGAGATAATTGCATATGCTTTAAGTTGTATGGCTTTGAAAAAGCAAAATCCTTTCCAAAAAATCATAGCGGATTAAGCCAATACAAGCAAAATGCGACCGACATAAACGGCTGAGAAACTATCGTACTATCTCAAACTTGGTGTAATGCTGACCGGAAGCTGCCTTTGTTTCAACCGATTCAACGATAGCGTGGGAAGGGCCTCTTTTACACCATTCAACAAAACCAGCTATCGCTTCATCGCTGCCGGCCACCACTGCCTGCACATCTCCGTTTGGAAGATTCTTCACATATCCGTTTAAGCGAAACTGTTCAGCAATTTTTTTTGCCGATGCCCGGTAAAATACGCCCTGCACTTTTCCTTTTATGGTGATTTCAATTGTTGCCATCTTATTTTCCGGATGCCGGCCCCGGCCATCCCCATTGCAAAAATAGGGGTATTGCCCGCGCCCAGGTTCCCACATCGTGTGTACCATCGGGAATTTCGAGATAATGAATATCGTTGGTGGTGTATCCTTTTTTCGAAAGTTCCTTTATAATATCCATCGTATCATCAATTGAATCGATAATGCCGTTATTATTCCGGTCCTGCAATTCATCCATCGCACCACATTCAAAAAAGAATTTTAAACCGGGATGAAATTTTCCTTTGCTAATCTGCCGGTGCATAATCCGATCGGTTTCATCATTATAGCCGTCATCGTATCCTTTAGAACGCCACCAGAATGAACCGCTGAAACATCCCGCTTTTTCAAAAATTGCAGGGTTACGCCACACAATATCCAACGCACTGAGGGCGCCCAATGAGAAGCCGGCAAAAGATTTTTTCCCGGCTGAAGCAAACGGATATTTCATCTGAAGGAATGGTATAAGTTCTCTCAGAATAAATTTTTCGTAATTCCCGGCTTTCGCTCCTCTTCCTTTATAGTCTTTTTGTGCAACTACACCGTATTCCATTCTGCGATCGGTTCCGCAATAAACTCCCACGCAAAGTACGGGATCAATAATTTCATGCTCGAGCATTTGACCAAATATCTCGTCAAATGGCATTTGCGGAAGATCCTGTCCGTCATTGATCAACAACAGGCTGCAGGGTTGGGACTGCAAACCGGAAAGTGGCAGATAGGCGTCAAAGGTCACTTCTCTTTTTAAATAATCGGAAAAGATCAAATGCTTTTCAGTAATGATATTAGTAACAGATGCTTTTGTTTCAGGCATAAAATCAAAAATAGGAAAACTGCAAGTATCGGTGTTAAAAAAAATGATTCTTAAAAATTGCTGAATCAAATATGTTATTTAAATTGGGTGTTCAATATTAACATATGAAAAAAATCGGAATCTTACATGGACAGGAACGAAGTTTTCCAAAAGCCTTCATTGAGCGGGTAAACAGCAAAAACATCAAGGACATTCAGGCCGAAGCGGTTAGAATTGACAAGGTTATTCAGGGCGAAGCAACGGGCTATGCCGTAATTTTTGACCGCATAAGCCAGGACGTACCTTTTTACCGTGCTTATCTGAAAAACGCGGCCTTGTCGGGAACTATCGTAATCAACAATCCTTTTTGGTGGAGTGCCGATGATAAATTCTTTAACAACTGCCTCGCGACAAAGATTGATGTACCTGTTCCCAAGACCGTTATCCTTCCCAGTAAAGAATTGCCTCCCGACACTTCGGATATTTCATTTGCCAATCTTGCATATCCCCTCGATTGGGAAGGTATCTTTAATTATGTAGGATTTCCGGCTTACATGAAACCCTATGCCGGGGGCGGCTGGAAACACGTTTATAAGATCAGCGGAATCGATGACTTCTTCCAGAAATATGGTGAAACCGGACAACTGGTAATGTTGTTGCAGGAAGAGATCGTCTTTACCGAATACTATCGCTGTTATTGTATCGGGGGAAAATATGTGCGAATAATGCCCTATGAGCCCCGCAATCCACATCATTTGCGATATGCAGCCGATTTCAAGGCAAGTCCGGAACTGCATAAGAAGATGGAAGACATTGTTTTGCGTTTGAATAAGTTTCTAGGATATGATTTCAATACTGTAGAATTAGCGGTTCGCGACGGCGTCCCTTATGCGATTGACTTCGGAAATCCTGCTCCCGATGCCGATAAAAACAGTGTGGGAGAAGAAAATTTCGAATGGGTGGTTGAAACAGCTGCAACCTTCGCTATTGAGAAGGCACAGGAATACGATGAAAAACGCGAGGACCTGTATTGGGGTGAATTTGTAAAACGAAGCGCGGCAAATAAAAAACTGTATCCTTAATTTAAAAAGTACCAAATCACTACGCTAAGAACTGGTCAGATAACTGATTGAAGCAGCACCTGCCTTTTGTTAAATCGCTCAGTCGATTATTATTGATCGTTAATCAAATTGTATGGCAAGTATAAATTACAAACATTTCACTTTAGGGATCGAGGAAGAATATATGGTGATAGACCCGGTAACGAGGGAATTGAAAAGCCATGAGCAAAAGATCGTTACCGAGGGGCAAAAGATCATCATGGATAAGGTAAAAGCCGAGATGCATCAGGCCGTAGTGGAGGTAGGAACCGACATTTGTCAGAATATCGATGAGGCATTGAAAGATGTGGCGACATTAAGAGGCACTATTGCGCAGATTGCGGGAGAGCTAGGCTATTGGGTAGGCGCATCGGGAACCCACCCCTTCAGCCTTTGGCAGAGCCAGCTCATCACCGATCACATCCGCTACAATCAGATTATCATGGAATTGCAGGAAGCGGCAAGAAGTAACCTGATCTTCGGACTGCACGTGCATGTGGGAATGGAAGACCGGAAAATGGCCATTCATATCGCAAACTCGGCCCGCTATTTTTTGCCGCACGTTTATGCGCTCAGCACCAATTCGCCATTTTGGGAAGGAAGGAAAACCGGCTACAAATCCTTCCGGACCAAGGTTTTCGATAAGTTTCCAAGAACCGGAATCCCTGATCTTTTCGACAGCATTGAAGCCTATGATAATTATGTAAACCTGCTGATTAAAACAAATTGTATTGACAATGCCAAAAAGATATGGTGGGATCTGAGGGTGCACCCATTTTTCAACACTGTAGAATTCCGCATCTGCGATGTTCCGATGACGATTGATGAAACCATTGCCATCGCAGCTTTGTTTCAGGCGATCTGTGCAAAACTATACAAACTGAAAAGCCAGAATTTGAATTTTATGACCTACCAACGGGCCCTCATCAATGAAAACAAATGGCGGGCAGGACGATACGGAATCGATGGAACCCTGATTGATTTTGGGAAAGAAACCGAAGTAAATACGCGTATCCTCATTTACGAGCTCCTCGATTTTGTGGATGATGTGCTCGACGATCTCGGTAGCCGTCATGCGGTAAATCTTGTTCACAAGATCATGGACGCCGGAACTGGTGCAGACCGTCAACTCGCGATATTTGAAGAAACACAAAGCCTCGTAGATGTGGTGGATTATATCCATTCACAATTTCTCGCACAGTAGATTTTTCTACCTTTTGCTTATCCGGGTTCCTGAATGGAACAGTTTTGGAAGAGGTAGACAGAATCTACAAAACTGTAATAAAACATGAAGATCTTTATGAGTGGCGCCACCGGATATATTGGACATCCGCTGGCATTCAGATTGGCTAACGAAGGCAATACCATTCATGCTTTATGCCGCACTCCTTCCAAAGAAAAATTGATCCAGCATGAAAACATAAAAGTTTTCAAGGGCGATATTACAGACTACGATTCGGTTTTGACAGCGATGAAAGGATGCACGCAGGTGTATCATCTGGCCGGTTATGTAAGTGTTTACGCAAAAGACAATTCGATATTCTACGATGTAAACGTTGGAGGAACAAAAAACATTCTCGATGCGGCAAATGCCCTCGGCATTGACCGTGTATGTTTTACTTCAACTGCCGGTGTTTTGGGACCATCGAAAGGTAAACCGGTAGAAGAAAGCGACAAAAGAATAGGAACGGCATTTTCACCCTATGAAGATTCTAAAACCAAGGCGGAGGATCTTTGCCGGGAATATGTTAAGCAAAAAGGAATGGAGGTTGTAATGGTAAATCCCCCGAGAATTTATGGAGAAGGAATTGAGTCGGAAAGCAATGCAGTTACCAAGTTGATGAAATGGTATATTGAAGGCAAATGGAAGCTTCTTCCCGGCAACGGCAAACGTACCGGAAGCTATGTGCATATCGATGATGTGGTAAACGGACATGTATTGGCAATGGAAAGAGGAAGACCGGGTGAACGGTATATTCTGTCGGGAGAAAATTTGAGTTACACTGAATTTTTCGGATTGATCTCAGAACTTTCCGGCAAAAAGAATTTCCTGATCCCCGTGCCTGTTCCACTCATGATCGCAACCGGATATGTGATGACAGGTCTTGCAAAAATTACCGGGAAACCGCCGTTACTGACCGCGGCCTGGGCGGAAAAATTTTCCTACGACTGGTCGCTGAGTTGTGAGAAAGCAAAAAAAGAACTTGGATACAGTTTTATTTCAGCCAGAGAAGGATTTAAAAAAACTATTGATGCCATTTTGAATAACCAGCGGGAGGAAAACGTTCATAAAACCAGGTCGCTTAATTTAAATTAACAGCTGATGATTTCAGAAAGACAGCAAGGGGAAGAAAAATATTACTCACTCATTACAGGTGCCGGTTGTGGCATCGGACGGGCTTTAGCGGTGGAATGTGCATCAAGATCTCAAAACCTTTTGCTCGTTGCTTTGCCGGGAAAAGAATTAAACGAAACGCAAACTTTTATACGGAACAATTTTGACGTGGAATGTTACTGTTTGGGAATCGATCTCAGCCAACACTGCTCTGCAACTGAGGTTTTTAACTGGACAAAAAAAAATAAGTTTAAAGTAAATGTATTGATCAACAATGTAGGTATCGGATCTAAAGGCGCTTTCGAAGAAATGCCGGTTGAGTTCTACTATACGCAGTTGAATCTGAACGTTGTTAATACCTGTATCCTCACCCGGGTATTTATTGATGAATTGAAATTGAATACGCCTTCTTATATTCTCAATGTGGGAAGCCTGGGAGGATTTTTTTCAATTCCCGATAAAGTCGTCTATTCCGCTTCCAAATCTTTTGTTCACAGCTTCAGTAAAAGTTTGAGACTTGAATTGAGAGAAATGGATATTTCGGTCTCCTTATTGTGTCCGGGCGGAACTGACAGCAATCGCAAGACGATCGCATCCAATAAGGATCTGAAAGGATTTGCAAAGCTATCTGTTTTACAACCCGAGGTAGTAGCCCGGGAAGGAATCGAGGGGATGATGAAAAAGAAAGCCACTATTATTCCGGGATTTTTCAACAGGGCTTATTTTCATCTAAGTAAGATTTCGCCGCAATTCGTTGAAGATTTTTTTGTGTTGAATGCTTTTAAACATGTGAAAAAACACAGCTATTAGGATTTCCCGAAACAACCAAAAGTATTAGTATGATAAAGATCGTTCCACTTCTGTTTCTGACCGCTTGTTTATCCTTCAAGGTGTCAGCTCAAACTACCTATGCAGAAAAACTCGGATTTCCAAAGGGAGCAAAGGTTTTGATATTGCACGTAGATGATGCGGGAATGAGTTACGAATCAAACCAGGGAGCGATTGATGCGCTGACAAAAGGCGTGGCTACCTCTACAAGTGTGATGATGCCCTGCGGATGGGTTCCCGGATTTGTTCACTGGCTGAAAGAAAATCCTGCCGTAGATGCGGGATTACATCTGACGCTGACTTCCGAATGGAAGGATTACCGCTGGGGCCCGCTTTCAGGAAAACCGGCGGTGCCGGGACTTACAGATGCCGAAGGCGCCTTGTGGCCAACGGTGGAAGATGTTGTGAAAAATGCAACGGCAGACGAAGTCTATTCAGAAATTAAAGCGCAGTTGGAACGGGCGAAAACGATGGGTTTTGATCCCACACATTTAGACAGTCATATGGGAACTTTATTCGCAACTCCCTCATTCATGGAAGAATACCTGCGGCTCGGAATCGAAAATAAAATTCCGGTGATGCTGCCTGCGGGAGCCGGTGAAGTCATTAAACAACAAATGCATCTCGATGAGACTTATATGCAGCAGATCCGTCTCCTCGGTAAAAAGCTTTGGGAGGCCGGTCTCCCGGTTTTGGATGATTTATATAATGAAACCTACGAATGGAAAATCCCGCAGGAAATTCAAAACGACGATGCTCAAGTAGATGCGTATAAAACCAAAAAATACATCGCTGCGCTAAAGAAATTGAAACCGGGCGCAACGATGATGATCATGCATTGCACCATCGGCTCAGATATTTTTGGACAGATTTCCGATTCTGGTCCTTTGAGAAAAGGCGATCTTTTTGCCATGATGAATCCCGCTTTTAAGGAGGCATTGCAAAATGAAGGCATCGTCCTCACCACCTGGAGGGAGCTGATGCAGAGAAGAATGAAGGCCGGCGATTAGGATCAGTCGCTTTCCGCTGATTCTTCTTCCTCATCGCGGTTTACCTTGATGAGCGGTTCGTCTTCCCCAACGGTGAAAAATCCGTTTTCGATTTCCAGTTGGTCGTCGGTCACCGGTTCAATCCGCGATTCACCGGTTTTCTTTCGCATTGCTTCTGCTTCCTCTGTTCTTTTTTCTTCGTCCTTATCCATAATAAATTATTGATATTACTATAAAACTGCTAACATAATGCCAGAAGCCATCGATTATATAACCGTTATCTTTGTTCTAATAAATTATGGAGAAAACAAATTTCATCGACTATATCCGTATCTTTTGTAAAAGTGGACATGGCGGAGCAGGAAGCCGGCATTTTATGCGAACGAAATTCAATCCGAAGGCCGGCCCTGATGGAGGTGACGGAGGCAGAGGCGGACATATAATTCTCAGAGGAAACAGCCAGCTTTGGACGCTGCTGCACCTGCGTTATTACAAAAATGTGATTGCACAAAACGGTGAGAATGGAAGCAAGAATAATTCAACCGGGAAAAACGGGAAAGATGTCTACATAGATGTGCCGCTCGGAACAATTGCCCTTGATGAGGAAACCGGCGAAAAAGTTGCGGAAATCCTGACCGACAAACAAGAAGTGATCTTCCTGCCCGGAGGAAGAGGCGGATTAGGCAATGCACATTTTGCCACTGCTACGCAACAGACACCCGACTACGCGCAGCCGGGCGAAGATGGCCAGGAAGGTTGGAAAATATTAGAACTGAAGGTATTGGCGGATGTAGGCTTGGTAGGATTTCCAAACGCCGGAAAGTCAACCTTGTTGTCGGTGATCACTGCCGCAAAACCGCAGATTGCCAATTATGCTTTTACTACATTGACGCCCCAACTTGGAATTGTTGCTTATCGCGACAACCGGTCTTTTTGCGTGGCCGATCTTCCGGGAATTATTGAGGGAGCGGCGGAAGGGAAAGGATTGGGTCACCGGTTTCTCAGGCATATTGAACGAAATTCGGTTTTGCTTTTCATGATTCCAGCCGATAGCCAGGATCATAAAAAAGAATTTGAAGTGTTGGTCAATGAATTGAGAGAATACAACCCGGAAATGTTGCAAAAGGAATTTGTCATCGCGATCAGCAAAAGCGATATGCTTGATGACGAATTAAAAGCAGCCATCTCAAAAGAGCTGCCGGAAAACATTCCGCACCTGTTCATATCGTCACATACAGAAAGCGGATTAACAGAATTAAAAGATTTGCTCTGGGAAAAACTGAATGAACAACCGTCCTGAGTTTTCCTGTTTGTAATATAGAAAATGTTTCAGCCGACATCTTTCAGCCGCCACAGATGCATGCAGGCATAAGTGCGGTAAGGCTTCCATTTGTCAGAGATCCTGATCATCTTTTCCTTCAACTTCTTTTTGTCAGTTAAACGGATTCCATACTAATGAATCATTGTTTGCTGAATGTTCAAATCATCCGCTGCAAAAACGTCCTTCCGGCCAAGTGTGAACATCAATATCATCTCGACCGTCCACCTGCCGACGCCCTTTATTTCCGTAAGCAATTTTATGATCGATTCATTATCCATTGACTCAATCTCACTTCTGGTAATAGCCTTCCCGAGAAAAAAGGTTGCAACATTATGCACATAAGCGGCCTTTGCCTTTGAAAGTCCGATGGAACGGAGCTGTTGGGGAGAAACAGCAACAATTTCTTCCAATGCCGGTTCTCGTCCGCCAAAAACTGAATAGAAGCGCTGCTTAATTACCGAGGCAACCTTTGTACTCAGTTGCTGAGAGATGATACTGCTTATCAAAGCGATTTCTAACCTGCTGTCTGATCCCTGCAATTCAATTTTTTCAGTGAGTGCCGGCAACAATTTTTTATCTTTTTGCAGATGTGAGAAGTAATCCATAGTTATAATCCGGAAAGATAATCATTGCAATAATTATATTCCCAAACAGATTTATTGCCTATTGAGAATGGAGACGTAAAACGAGGTTTATTGCGGATTAAATCAGGTTTATGCGGAGGTGGGCATCAAATTAGTGTAATTTTACATGTTACCTATTTTAAAACTTTGATATTATGAAACACATTCTTTTTGTCTTTGCAATGCTGTTTATATTCTCCGGCTGTAAGGAAAACAGGAATTCAACTGCAAATGCCAATATGGTTTTAGGCGCTCCTGAAGCGGTGGTTAGCTCTGCTCCAAATACTGAAATGGAAAAAGGTCCTATTGAATATGCACCGAAAGTTCCGGCAATAGAAGATAAGGATACGGTGGATATTAAAATTGATGCGCGGCATAAAATGTATACGGTAGCAAGAGATTATCCATATTATGCCTGGGTGTTTGGCGACTCCATTCCGGGTCCTGTAATTCATTTGCGGGTGGGACAGACCATCCGGTTTTCCATGACTGACCGGAGCAACGATTCAATGCCACCGATGGCAATGGCAATGAATATGCAACCCATGCAACATTCCTGGGATTTTCACGCCGCAATGGTTAACCCTGAAGACAAGTTCCGCTCCATTGATCCGGGACAAACAATCAGCTTTACCTGGACGGCCAATTATCCGGGTGTATTTATGTATCATTGCGGAACTCCTTCTGTTTTAATGCATTTGAGTAATGGAATGATCGGCATGGTGATCGTGGAACCGAAAGACGGATTTCCCTCAACTGCAGATACTTCTTTTGCAATCGTTCAAAATGAATATTATATGCGAAAGGTTGGAGATGCCTACGCCTATGATACCACCAAGGCGTTGTCAAAGCAACCCACTTTCGTAACCTTCAACGGAAAGTCAGGCCAATACGTGGTAAGACCGCTGAGAGCAAAGGCAGGTCAACGGGTGAGAATGTATATTCTGAATGCCGGTCCGAATAATATCACAAATTTTCATGTAATTGGATGTATATTCGATAAGGTTTGGCTGGATGGAAATCCTAAGAATGAATTGAATGGTATGCAAGCCGTTTTGCTGGGTCCGGCAAGCGGAGCCATTGTGGAATTTGTGTTACCGGAAAAAGGAAAATACACCTTTGTAGATCATTCCTTTGCCGATGCAGAAAAAGGTGCGATTGGCGTTATTGTGGCGGAATAACCTGCGTTGGAAATTTTCGGAAAACAGAATCTATGTTTCATCTAATAATATAAGCGTTTCGGGAAACAGCTCAGATAATTATTAAACAACTGCCGATGCTCAAAAAAAGAAACTTCTGGATAACGGCTTCACTCCTCAATCTGTGTATCACCGCTTTTCTCGGGTTTTGTTTACGATCTAAATTCCTGTTTCCTATTTCGTTTATCAATTACCGCTACTTCATCAGTGCACATTCTCATTTTGCATTTGGAGGATGGGTAACGCTGGCATTAATGACATTGTTCGTTTATTATCTACTTCCTCCGCAGGCCGCTCAAAGGAAAATCTATCAGCACATTTTTTGGGGAATTGAGATTACTTCACTCGGCATGGCTGTAAGTTTTCCCTTCGGTGGCTACACGATGATTTCTTCCGCCTTTGCATCTTTCTTTATTTTATACACCTACGCCTTTGTGTTTGTTTACATTAAAGATCTCAGTAAGACCGGCATCAACCGTTCTGTAAAATACTTAAGCATTGCAGCGCTGGTTTGTCTGTTCATTTCCAGTGTGGGGCCATGGACATTGGCATATATTCTCTCAACAAATTCCGGAGATTCCAATTTGTACCGCGAAGCTGTCTATACCTATTTGCATTTTCAGTATAATGGATTTTTCACGCTTAGCATTTTTGCGGTCTTTTTTCACCGAATTATGAACCACCTCGATGAAGAAGGAAAAAGAGGGATTTATCAGTTTACAGTCCTTATGATCTGTACCATTTTACCCACGCTGTTTTTGTCCTTGCTTTGGTACCGCTCACTTTGGATAAAATACCTTGCAATTTTCGGAAGCGTTTTGATTCTTCTCACCATGATCCGGTTTTTTCTTCTTAAGAAATTCCTTCATAAACGGTCGTATTTCAACCATCCTATTGCAGGAGTCTTCTGGTTGTTTTCGATCTTAAGTTTCATGATAAAAATGCTGCTTCAAATGGGCATCGTTATTCCCGGACTTGGTGATCTTGTTTTTGGATACCGCCCGATCATCATCGGTTTTCTTCATTTGATTTTTTTGGGATTCGCATCCTTTTTTATCCTCTCGGTTTATATCGAAAGCGATTTGTTTTCATTCAGGATCAGGCTCACTAAATTTTCGCTGGTTGCCTTCGCCTTTGGTGTGATACTGAACGAAACGATCTTACTCGTGCAGGGAATTGGATTGTTCATGGGTTATAACCATCCTGCATATGCGTGGCTGCTATGGCTTGCAGCAATCATATTGTTTCTGAGTGCCGGTGCAATTGCGACAGCAAGAATCAGAAGCAAAAAACTGATCGATAATCTTGGAATAGAAAAAAGCGGTGTTTAAAAAAAAGATACCACAGCAACCGCTGTGATATCTTCAATCGTATCTGTAAAGCTATTGTTTGCCGTCATTTTCCCGCATAAATTCCAATACGTCTCTCGCATCCTGTTCGGTCAAATTTTGATTGGGCATTTGAACAAGACAGACTTCAAGCATATTCTGTGCGGCAGTGTCTTTCTGCAACATTTCCTCGGTATTTGTAACAAAATTCATTATCCATTCGGGAGTTCTTCTATCTGTAACGCCTTTCCAGCCCGGACCTACAAGCCGTTCATCGGATAGTTTGTGGCAGGATGCGCATTTTACATCATAAACTGTCTTTCCCTGAGCAACCATCTTTTGATCAAGTGGATGCGTCAATTCAACATTTTGATGGGGGCCAAGACCTTTGGTTGCATCACCCTGGGAGGCGGCATCAGCAGGAGCTTCTGTGGCTGCATTTGAATTATCTGCATTGTTGTCTGCGTTTTCATTCGTACCAGATCCGCAGGCAACAGCAAAGTAAACAACTGAGAGAAGCGCGAAAAGGGATAATTTCTTTTTAAACATAATAAAAATTTAAATGGTCAATAAAGTTAACATTTCTATACAAAAAAACTATACCAAATATACAAGATCATACAGACCCACAAGTAAACCCGCCAGAAATGCATCCTGCGTTTACGTTTGATCGTATTTTATTGCTCCGGAATCAGACTTTTCCCCCGGCACATTGTATAATCTGTCAACCGGCAAACCGGGAAAGGTTAACGATTTCAGGATCGTATCCCGCTCAATTTTCCTGATGGGAAAGCAATAATATTTCAGTAAAAAAATGTGGTAATGAAAGAAAAAACCGCAACCTTTCGAAAGTTGCGGCCTGTGTGCCCGGAACAGGAATCGAACCTGCACATCCTTGCGAATATCAGATTTTGAGTCTGACGCGTCTACCAATTCCGCCATCCGGGCATCAATTGGGCTGCAATATTACTATGCGGAACGTTTTCCTCCAAATTTTCATTTCTCCTGTACTGCACATCTGAATCTTTGAAGTTTCCGACCATTATAGAAATGATATATTTGCCAACCAAAAGATCTAAGGATATGACCATTGGCCTTATAAAAGAAGGTAAAATGCCTCCCGACACGAGGGTTGCCCTCGCGCCTTCACAATGCAGGTGGCTGCTGAGAAATGTTGAAGGCCTCAGCATTTACGTGCAGAAAAGCGAAACCCGTTGCTATAATAACCTGGAGTACGAGAGAGCCGGGGTTACGATGACCGATGATTTATCAGCCTGCGATATTATACTGGGAATTAAGGAAGTTCCAATTAACATGCTGCTCGCCGACAAGACCTACTTATTTTTTTCCCACACAAAAAAAGCGCAGCCTTACAACCGGGAATTGATGAAGGCGATGGTGAAAAAAAATATTACGCTGATCGATTATGAATGCCTTGAGCATACCGATGGTCAGCGGGTCATCGGATTCGGATTTTTTGCGGGTATTGTGGGAGCCCATAATGGGATGATGGCCTATGGCAGAAGAACCGGAGAATATACACTTGGTCGCGTATTTCATTCCAAAGATTACCGCGAGTTGATTCACACCTATTTTGGGCTGGAACTTCCAAATCTAAAAATCGCAGTTACAGGCGGCGGAAGGGTTTCGAAGGGAATTACGGAGGTAATGAATTTGATGGACATTCGCGAAGTGGAGCCGGAAGACTATTTGAACAAAAAGTTTCCCTATCCTGTGTATGTACATCTGAAAGGTTCAAATCTTTATAGAAATAAAGCCACCGGAAAATATGAAAGAGACGAGTTTCATCAACATCCTGAGATGTATGAATGCCTGTTCAAACCCTACATCCGGGAAACGGATATTTTGATGAACGGAATTTATTGGGATCAAAACGTTCCACGTCTTTTTACGATGGAGGATATGAAGGCGCCTGATTTCAATATTCAAACCATCGCAGATATCACCGATGATATGTATGGAAGTGTTCCCTGCAATCTCGGAGATTCCACCATCGATGATCCGGTTTACGGCGTGAATAAGAAAACCGGCCTCAGGACAGATCCTTATGTCAATGGCAGTGTAGATATAATGTCG
The DNA here is from genome assembly GCA_023423835.1 of Bacteroidota bacterium. Classification (GTDB taxonomy): domain Bacteria; phylum Bacteroidota; class Bacteroidia; order Chitinophagales; family Chitinophagaceae; genus JAFAEW01. The sequence continues at coordinate 28,232 of JAFAEW010000135.1, forward strand.
GTCGGAAATCTTCCAAATGAACTGCCGCGTGATGCCAGCAGGTATTTCGGACAACAACTCATAAAACATATATTCACGGGTTTACTGGAAGGCAATAATGAAATGATCAGGCGTGCAACCATTTTGAATCAGGGAAGACTTACCAATCATTATGCTTATCTCGAAGAATATGCATACGGAAATTGATTACAAATAAAGATAATAGTCCTTCAGAAGCGCGATGAACTCCGGCGAGTAAATAGCGTTGCTGTTTTTGATAGTTAATTCAGCGGTTTTCGCTGCGGTCTCCTTATTCTTTTGAAATAAAATCATTTTTCTAAATGGCGTATGGCCGGGAGTTTGTTTTACAGTAATCAATTCTTCAACAAACCATCCCCGCTTCTCCATGAGTTTTTCGAAACGGATACTTCTGAAAGCCAATAATACAGCGGCTTTCCCGTTGACGGTCACATTTTGATCAATAGCCAATGCCAATGCTTCCATACTCAGGGTTTCAACGTGCATAGCGCTGCTTCTACCCGCATCCGGACTCTTGAGATCATTTTCAAAGAAGGGCGGATTTGAAAGGATGAAGTCGAATTGCCGTTCCGGACGGAAGGTATTGATGTCGCCCTCAACCAGTGTAATATTTTTTTGGAAATCCGAGCTGTTGAAATTTTTGTCCGCGTCCGAAGCAGCAGCCGTGTTCAATTCGATTGCAACGAGTTTCGCCTTCGGATTTTTTTGTGCAACCATCAGTGTCAGCAAACCGGTTCCCGTTCCGATGTCTAACACGGAAACAGGATGGTTACGATGTTCTCCCTGTATAACAGTTGCTATCCACGCGCCAAATAGACAGGCATCGGTGCAAACTTTAAGCGGACTGTTAGCTTGTTCTATCAAAAATCCTTTAAATCTGAACCAGGAGTTTGCCATTCCATTGCATTTGAGTTGCAATATTAAATGGTTCAAGACCAATCAGGAATTGTTTGCCGACAAACATTAATGCTTTATTATGATTATTTCTGGAGCCCTTTCTTAAATTTATCCTCTTATTGTCGTCAGATATGAAAAATACAAAGTTACCTTCTCTTCTATTTTGCATAGTTATGGATGTTGTCGGATATGCAACCTACACCGTTCCGTTTTTGGGTGAACTGGGCGATCTGCTATGGGCTCCCATATCTGCCCTGGTATTTTATTTCACTTTTGGCGGTTGGAAAGGAACATTTGGAGGCGTCTTTAATTTTGCGGAAGAATTGCTTCCGGGAACCGATTTTATCCCAAGTTTTACCATTATGTGGGTCGTACAGTATTTTACCCAAAAGCAGAAGACTTCACAGCCGCTGCCTGTTAGCTGACGAATATCATTTACCTGAATTGATAAAACCGTATACATTTGCCCCATGCAAATTGAAGAGATCCGGAAGTATATTTTTGCGTATAAGGAAAGGGGATTGAAGCTATTTACCACTTCTTCATTTCAATCACATAGCGTGGTGCTGTTGCATCTGTTAAGCAGAATTGACAAAACCATTCCTGTTTATTTCATTCAAACCGGATATCATTTTCCTGAAACCCTTGAATACCGGGATCAGATTACCGCTTTGCTTGGATTGAATTTACATTCAGTCTCTTCCAGCACGGCAAAAATTAATCAGCGAGACAGCTCGGGCAAATTGCTTTTTGCTTCAGATCCTGATTATTGTTGTTACTTAAATAAAGTAGCTCCGCTTGAAACGGTTCTGGCGGAATATGATGTTTGGATTAACGGCGTGCGGGCCGATCAAAGTGCTGTGAGAAAGAATTTTGAGTTGGAGGAGAAAGCAAAATTCGGAACGATAAGATTTCATCCGATGCTCGATTGGTCGGGAAAAATGATCTACGCTTATTTGAATGAATATAAAATTCCCCGACATCCGCTAGAGGCACAGGGATACTTCAGTATCGGATGCGAGCCCTGCACCCGCAAACCCGACCTGGAAACGGATGAAAGAAACGGAAGGTGGTTTGGGTTGAAGAAAACAGAATGCGGACTTAACCTCGATCTGGTTGAGAAAAAATAGGACTATGAGAATCTTAATAACAGGAGGAGCAGGATATATCGGAACGGAACTTGCGAACCGGTTGAGCAATTCAAGTGAGGTTGAGAAAATTTTGGTATATGATAATTTAAGCCGCGGCAACTTCAACTTTTTTACAGGCGAACAATACCAAAAGAATAAGATTGATTTCGTTCATGGAGAACTGCTTGATTCAAGGAAATTGAAAAAAGCACTGGATGGGATTGATGCAGTCTATCATCTCGCAGCAAAGGTTACCACACCGTTTTCAAATTTAGACGGACATGTATATGAGCAGGTAAACCACTGGGGAACGAGTGAACTGGTTACGGTGTTGGAAACATCAAAGGTGACACAGCTTATTTTCCTAAGTTCCACTTCAGTTTATGGAAATACGAGAGAACCGGCAACGGAGGAAACTGCTGTTAATCCTGATAGCTTCTATTCCATTTCAAAATATCGCGCAGAAAAACATATAAGCAGGACCTTTGGTGCAATGAAAACCGCGATTATCCGGCTAGGAAATGTATATGGATACAGCCGTTCGATGCGCTTCGATGCTGCCATAAACCGCTTGATGTTTGATGCGCATTTCACCGGAAGAATAACGATCAACGGTTCGGGACATCAACGCCGCTCATTTATTCATGTTCAAACTGCAGTAAATGCGTTGTCGGATTTACTTGGCCTCGATATTCCAAACGGGGTCTATAACTTAAGCAGCAATGATAACAGCATTTTAGAGATCGCATCGGCATTAAGACAACTATATCCGGAACTCGAACTTTTTTTCATTAATCAACATTATCCCGTTCGCGATTCAATAGTAGAAAAAAATTCCAGGTTGCTGGATTATGTATCGATCGCGCCTCCTGACTTAATCAGTGAGTTGGAAGACTTCAGAAGGAAGTTTTCGTTTTCTTCGCGCTAGTATCAAACCGTGAAACCTCCGATTTTCCTTAATTAGATCCTTCCTCCGCCTCTCTCCTCATCTGACCGATAGCTGTCATGGCATTGTTTTTTCAATTGCTTCTACAATGGGACGGTCATGAATTACATTGATCTTTTGTTGATAATTGTTATTTTGTTTTCCGTTTTAAGCGGCTTCAGGAACGGCTTTATCACTGGCAGCATTCATCTCATAAAATGGCTCGGCAGCCTTATTGCCACTTTTTTCCTTTATAAATACACAAACGCCTTTCTTTTAAAATTGTTTCCGGGTCTTGGTGTTTACAGCCTCCCCGCAGCATTTATCCTCACGCTGATTGTTACGGGTATTTTGTTGGGCCTAATATTCAATCCGCTTTACCGCAGTCTTGCACCCGTCAGAAGAACGGAAGCCGACCGGGCTTTGGGAACAATACCTGGCTTTGTAAACGGACTAGTCTCCGCACTGGTACTTTCAGCCTTATTATTATCGCTGCCGATTTCGGATGCTATCACCAATGAAACGAGAGCCAGTAAAGTGGTCGATAAACTTTCGCCTGTAATTGAATCAATGGAAGATGCGTTAAGTCCGGTTTTCGATGAGGCTGTAACCCAGGCATTAAATAAACTAACAGTTGAACCCGGTTCTGAGGAAACCGTAAAGCTGCGATTCACCGATCTCCATCCAATCGTGCGTCCTGACCTGGAGGAAAGAATGCTGGAGCTCGTGAATGCAGAGAGAATTAAGAATGGCTTGTCGCCGCTCGATCCCGATCCTGAACTCACCGAAGTAGCACGTAAACATTCGGAAGACATGCTTGCACGCGGCTATTTTTCGCATTATACACCGGAAGGGAAAACGCCGTTTGACCGGATGAAGGCCTCCCATGTAAGGTTTCGAACAGCGGGGGAAAATCTCGCGTTAGCGCCCACTTTGATAATTGCCCACAAAGGGCTGATGAATTCACCGGGCCACCGGGCAAATATTCTCAATGCAAATTTCGGGAGATGCGGTATCGGAATTTTAGATGCCGGAATGCATGGATTAATGATTTCGCAGGAGTTCAGGAATTGACTGAAACTGAAAAAATCCCTTATCAAACATCAGCTTTATTCGCAATCTCACCGAAAGGAAAGCATAAGAGGTTTTATCCGTTTCCAACAAAACCGGGATAAAGGGTCATTCCTCCGTCGATAAAGAGAGTGGTTCCGGTTACATAATCCGAATCGTCGCTTGCCAGCCACACTGCTCCTTTTGCCACATCTTCCGGCTGACCGATTCTTTTTTCGGGAATCAACTTCATCAGGTCATTTAAATCTTTCGGATCATCCCAGGCGTCTTTATTGATCGGCGTCTGGATAGCACCGGGCGCAATACTGTTGACGCGTATTTTTTGTGGTGCAAATTCCTGGGCGATGGTTTGCATCAACATATTAATTCCACCTTTCGAGGCTGCATAATTGGCATGGCCGGCCCAGGGAATAACCTGGTGTACGCTGCTCATACAGATAATTTTTCCGAGTGCTTTTGACTTACTATTCATTCCCCTTCTTAAAAATTCTCTGATAGCTTCTCTTGCGCATAAAAAATAACCGGTCAGATTTACAGCGAGCACATAATTCCATTGTTCGAGCGTCATCTCTGTAAATTTCGCGTCCCGTTGGAGGCCCGCATTGTTAACGAGAATGTCAACGGTTCCGAATTGCTGAATCACCTGCTGAAACATGTTTTTCACCTCCTCTTCCTTGCTGACATCGCATTGCACGGCTATCGCCTTTCCGCCATCCGATGTTATTCCCTTTACTACTTCGTCGGCCATTTCTTTTGAAGAGGCGACGGGATAATTTACGACAACCTGTGCGCCCTGCCGTCCGAACTCTGCTGCACAGCCTGCACCTATGCCACTGCTCGATCCCGTAATGATTGCAACCTGATCCTGTAATTTCTTTTCCATTTTTTAATTCTTATAAAGCTGAAGGCTTAAAATTCGTGCCACCGGAAAACCTTTTCGTGAAGTGTCACCTGCGTTATTCAACAAAACCAGGGCTGAAAAAAAACCGAATCCGTCCTTCTGACGGGAAGAGAAAACCAATAAAATGGTTTCGATCAGAAATGTCCATTAAGGCGCTAATTAAAAATGAAGGAACTCGTTGTTATACTGATAAATCACAGGAGGAATATTTATGAATAAAGCGGTGAATTGCATTAGAGCACCAATTCTTCAAACAATTTATTCAGCGCTTTTTCCGGATCATCACAAAATCCCGGGTGCACTTGTGAAACCTGGATGATGGTGCTCCGGGTGGCTGTCAGCCAACGAAAACGGGAAGCTTTGTCCATTTCAGCCATTGTGCCGCCCTGCTTATCGCCACTTGCGATCCATTCAAAAGACTGGAGATATTGTTTGATTTGTTCGAGATCGATTTTTGGATAAAAAGCCAGGAGCCGGTCGGAATCGATAAAATATTTCATCTTCAAAAACTGAAAGGAGCGGCTGTAAAGGATTACGCCAACATTGATATGCTCGCCTCTTTCTACTCTCGGCATTACATAAATCCGCGCATATTCAAATACCTGCTTGTCTTGCATCCTGTACTCCTTTAATAAATTGCGGAAAAATTTCAATCCTTCTTTCTAAAAACGCAGTATATATGTTTCGTCCGGTTTCGGGTTCCTCATCGGGATAAGCAGTTCGAAGCCATTCATCGGGGACAAGTCCAACGACTGCTGCTATCAGCTCCGGTGTGATCCGTTCTTTTATGAAGGCATTTCCCTGTTCAAGTTCCGTCGCCTGCCGCAACAAAACATGGTCTTTAATATACGAAAACGGCTTGACGGCATAAGATTCCCATTCGTCACGCGAATGATGAAAATACAAGGCTGCACCCTGATCGATGAGCCAGAGTTCGCGATTCCACATGAGAAGGTTGGTATTTTTTACGGTGCGGTCAACATTGGCAAGCAAATAATCAAGCCATACAATTTTTGATGCAAGCAGTCCATCAATTCTGTTCACCACCGGATCGAAAGCTACGGCACTCCTCAGAAAATGTAAGCCGAGATTAAGGCCGGTACTCGCTTTGAGCAGATCCTGGATTTCTTCATCTGGTTCTGTTCTACCAAATGCGGCATCAAGGTTGGCAAATACGATCTCCGGAATTTTCAGGCCGGCCGCTCTTGCCAATTCACCTCCGATCAATTCGGCGATCAGTGCTTTAATTCCCTGTCCCGCGCCCCTGAATTTTAAAACGTAAAGAAATTCGTCATCTGCTTCCGCAATCGCAGGCAATGAACCGCCCTCCCTTAGAGGAGTTATGTATCGAATAACATTGACCGTTCTTAATGCAGGAGGAGATTGCAACATGCCGCAAAGATAAGGCGTGGGTTTTGCTCAGATGAAACTTTGCACAGCTCACGATTTTGTTTAAGCTCCGGCTTTCAGATTGGGGAACTTTAAACGGATTGCCAAAGCTAGCAGATTTTTTTAATTGACTTCTTTAAAACCTCACCGTGGGACATTTTACATCTTTACCGGAGGCACTTAAAATGCCCGATTTCACAATACTTAGTTCATATGCACCCCGGGTCTGATTGAAAGTACCGAGGGACGAAACAGTGGCATCATAACTCACCGTTACTGCAAGATCGTTCCATTCTACCCCAACCATCGGAATAAACGCATCACTCAGTCTTGTATACAAACCGCCAATCAGTTGAAGGTTTCCGTCACCGCTTAAATTATACCGTGCATTTAACCCCGCTACCGTTTCATAAGAATTGCCCATCTTGCTCACATAAACATTGGGATTGACAATCCATTGATCATTCAACTTAAAACTTCCGTTAACAAAAGCCGTAAAGCGCGGTTCAATCCGCACGTCGATATCCTGATTATTGAAGAAGGATTCTTTCGGACGATTGAGGTGCATCACACTGAAGCCTGCATTCAGATATGCATTATCGGTAGGGAAGATGGCATAATTCAATCCTGCCTGAAGATCAAAATACGTGATGGAATTAAAGGCAAAGGCCTCACCACTTGGGATGGCAGCATCGAAGAATTTTCCATTCCATTGATTGCCGAATGTGAGTTTACTGATGTCGATGCTTTTATTGGCAAATCCTATATTAAATCCCGCACTTAACAAGCTTTTCAATCCCAATAATTGGTGGTAGGCAACGGATGCAAATCCTTTGGTGGAAGAAAGACTTCCGCTTCCCGCCACATCTTTCAGCAAAGAACCGCCCAAACCTACCCATCCGTTTTCAATAGAATTGTTGAAAAGCTGAATATCGCCCCAAAGCGCCATTGTCTTATAGGGATTGTCGGTAACCGATGCCCATTGATTACGATAATTAATGCCAACACGCCAATCGCGGTCAGGGACGAATCCTGCATTTGCCGGATTGATCAACAATGGCGAATTGAAATATTGCGAAAAGTGCAGATCCTGCGCATTGGAATGGATTGCCTGAAACAACATTACAATCAACACGGGGACCAAATAAGCCTTCTGCTTCCTCATAAAAAATTTTATCTCATTATCTCAATAAAGTAATATCACCTTTTTTGCGGTATTTAGTACCGTCGGTGAAGGTCACATCCAACACATACACATATACATCCTGGGGTTGTAGCTGTCCATTTACCCTTCCATCCCATCCAATTTTTGCATTTGAACCTTGGTAAACCTGCTTGCCCCAGCGATTAAAAATTTTCCAATCCATTGTCTGTATTCCAAATGCCTTGACGTTGATTACATCATTTACACCGTCGCCATTTGGTGTAAAAGCGTTTGGAACATCCACAAGTGGAACGATTATCACATCAACCGGCTGACAAACCGTGTCTTCGCATCCGAACTGGTTCGTTGCAATTAAACACACATTAAATGTGCCACTGGCGTTGTACAGATGAGATACAACTGTATCTTTTTTTGTTGTTACGAGCGAATCCCCATCACCAAAAATCCATTTATAGAGAACGGCCCCATTTGAAAAATTGGTAAAATTATAGGGCGTATTCTCTTTAGGAACAGTAGGTGAATAAGTAAATGCCGTTTGTGGCTTGTCGCTCACCAGAATCGTCTTTTCCGTATTATCTGTCTTATTACAGGTATTCTCATCGGTAACAGTAAGTTTTATCGTGTAGGTTCCCGGTTTAAGATACATGTGCGTCGGATATTCTTCCGTGGAAGTGGTGCCGTCTCCGAAATCCCAGAAAAACGCAACTCCTGCCAATGAAGTATTGTCAAACACGGCCGTATAAGGTGCACAGCCAACATCAGGGGTTTCAAACTGCGCCACTACATTTGCTGCAATCCTGAGGTCAACGAAAGCCGAATCGGGATAATTGCAATAGTTGGTATCAACCATTCGAAGGGCAATATGATAAGATCCGGAAGCCGGGAAACTGTGAACCACCGTTTCATCATTGGTTACCAGCGTAGTGCCGTCTCCGAAATCCCAGACAAAGCTGTTGGCCTGAAACGGTTTGTTTGCCGGAGCAACAGAGAGGTTTTTAAATTCGTACTTCAATTCTTCGCAGGGCGGCAGTTTGGTGTAGCTCATTTTTACCACCGATTCATCATCTCTCACCCTGATGTTGAGATAGGAAGTATCCGAAATATTGCAGGATTCAGGATCAATGGAAATCAATCTCACCCTGAAAGTTCCCACCTGTTCGAAGGTGTGCGAACTGTTTGGAACGGTAGTCGTTACTTCGTCTGATCCATCTCCAAAATTCCATACATAGGTCTTTGCTCTTGCGATCGTATCGGTAAAGTTTACCGTTAGCGGAACGCAGCCCATCGTATCCCTCAAAACTCCGTTAATTTCAGACCGGATTCCTGAACCCACTCCTGCGAGTTGAAAGGCAATCTTCACCATTGCTTCATTACACTGTGAACCGGTAATGGAAGCATTATCAGGGCCCCATACGCCCGGTGTTGTTGGAAAAACGCCGGCTTTACCGCAATTGGCGCAGATCGCTTCGTAGATAACGCCTTCCTGATCAAACCTGCTGGTCCCACCATCTACGTGATCTCCCACCACTCCCTGACCATTCTGCGGTTGATCAATATTACCATAGAAGGTGCCATACAATTGGCTGAGGGCATTCTTTTCCAATACGAAAAAGTAAAAATCGCTTCCGTCGGTCGTAGACCGGATGGCGTCCGGCGTCGTTGTAAGACCATTTGTTGTGGCATTGGGATAGGATTTATCGATCCCGCCGCCCCATCCGGCTACATATACGTTTTCGCAACGGTCGACAAGAAAGGCCGTTATGGAAATATCCGGATTCGCCTGTCCTTTCCCAAAGTTGGTGGAGTAAACAACTCCACTGAGGTCGGGTTGTAATTTGGTGATATATTGCTTTCCCTGTGCTTGTGAATTGAAGGCTGCGTTTAATACCGGCATTGCCACGTTGGTTGTTCCTGTTATATAAGGAAATCCTTTTTTGTCAAACTGAATGCCGTACAACATCACATTTCCCGTGCTGCCTACGTAAACCGTTTTCACCGTTGATTTACCGTCGTTGCTGATTCTGGTTACAAAGCCGTCGCAGGGTTGCGGCCCTGTTCCCTGAAAGGTGCTGTACAAAATGGGACCATTGTTTCCGCCGGTTCCTTTCAGATTGTTACTGGTTGTAGACCCGCCCACGTAGATGCTTTGATCGGCAGGATTGAGCGAAAGGACAAAGCAGGCATCATCTCCGCTTCCTCCAAAAAAGGAAGTAAAACCAACCGTATTCAGATCGCTGCTTGCTTTAATTACTACTCCGTCCTGCTTTCCTCCGAAACTTGTTTGAAAGGCTCCTGTGGTCACAGGAAAATCAGCAGATTGTGTACAGGATGCGAGATAAATATTGTTACTTTTATCTACAATCACCTCACTTCTCGCATCGTCACCATAATTTCGGTTAATACTTGTTATGTCGATCCCTATCTTTTCTTTGGTGGCTATATTTACGCCATCGTCGGCCTTACCGCCAAACTTTCGGCTTGCCATCAATGTTTTGCCATCGGCGCTGAGCTTGGCAATAAAAATATCCCAACCTCCGCCAGGGCCGTAATTTGGGCCGGTAGTAGGAAAGTCACCCGAACTCGTTCTTCCTCCGATTACAAGATTGCCATCATAATCAACAATAAGGCTATGCGGTTGTTCCTCACCCTCGCCGCCGATATAGGTGGCATACAATCGTTCTGAACCGTTAGGACTTAATTTAATGATGCCGATATCAAAAGCTCCCCCGTTAAAAGTCTGGTCGAAGGCACCGGTTGAAACAGGATAGCCGGTTCCGAAAACGATTCCTCCTGCATAAAAATTCCCGGTGCCATCGTAGGTTGCCGTATATCCCCAATTATCTGCGAGACTGCCTGTAAAAGAAGCAAATACAAGGGTGGGATCAACTATTAAAGTTTTGTCCTTCGCATAATTATCGGCCTCAATACGTACAACGTCGCCCTTCAGCACATAGTTCGCCATGACCTCGGCTTTCGCGTTGCCAATAATCTGAAAGCTGTACGGACTTTTTTCCACGACCTCCCCCACCGTTGTTTTTACGGTAAGATCGCCTTTCTTCAAACCAAGAGCAGATACCCCTTTGAATTTTAAAGCCACGTTCTTAAGGCTCGCACCCGGATGCACGATAAGATCATATTTCAGAAATCCGCGGTCGGTATAATAACGAACATCAATTCCGGGATAAACATCTTTATAAACAACTGCGGTGTAAATGCTCGCATTTGACACCCATTTTGAAGGATCATTGCCGATAAAATAATTATTGGAAGTTTGAATAGGTTTTTCGGGAACGATTTGTGGATTCGGATTGGCACCTTCAAAACTCACTTCGTATGCGAATGATCTCACGGTTTTCCGCTTTGCGGATTCCGGCTTTAGTTTGGCGGAAGACGGAGACGCATCATGTAAATGTCCAGAAATAGTTTCCGCAACTTCTCTCAGATCTTCCTTATTATTGAGCAGTACCCTATATCCATTTTTTTGAAGGAAGAATGCACTACCTCCCAGGTCGCTTTTAAACAACACATTTTCATGCCATTGCCCTTTATTCTCAACAAATTCCAAGGTTTGCGATCTCAGATCCTGAAACAATAAAGCCAAAAAAATACAGCCGAAGATTTTGAAATATAGCTTCACCACAAGTTTTTATTAAATTACAAATAAAGGTTTTAATATTTAAAATATTTCTTAACCCTTATTTACGATTATCCGGTTCCATTGACAATAGAGTTATCGTGCTTTTTTGAGGTTACTGTCTTTGCAGGTTTTGAGGCAAAATTCTAATCAAAAATCAGATTACCCAATGAGCAGCTCTAAATTAACGCAAACGGATAATTTTTGTTGTTCAGGAAATTTTGCTCCAAACGGTTTTACCTTTTTTGGATAAAAGATAACTTTTTATTACATGATTTTCGGGTGCAAGCAGATCTTCGTCGGATGCAATAAGTTCCTCTGCATACCATTTTGCCTTCTCAAGCAGATCTTTATCATTGAGAATGTCGGCGATCTTAAAATTCATAGCCCCGCTTTGCCGCGTGCCTTCTAAATCGCCCGGACCGCGCAATTCCATGTCTTTCTCGGCAATGGCAAAACCATCATTGGTATCACACATGATTTGAAGTCTTGCCTTTGCATCCTGACTTAATTTTGATCCTGTAAGTAAGATGCAATAACTTTTTTCACTTCCTCTTCCCACCCTTCCCCGCAATTGATGCAGTTGGGAAAGACCGAATTTTTCGGCACTCTCAATCAGCATGACCGATGCATTAGGCACATTCACACCTACTTCAATCACAGTGGTGGAAACCATTATCTCCGTTTCACCCGAAACAAACCGCTGCATATTAACTTCCTTTTGTTCGGCCGGCATCTTACCATGGAGCATACTAATCGAATAAGCATGTTGGGGAAAATAAGATTTTACCTGTTCATAACCCTGCATCAGATCTTCATAGTTAAGCTTTTCACTTTCTTCGATCAGCGGATAAATGATGTAGGCCTGCCTTCCTTTTTCGATTTCCGATCTGATAAAATCCATCACCCTCGCCCGGTTCATTTCGTTTCGCTGCACGGTTAATACCGGTTGCCTGCCGGGTGGAAGCTCATCGATAATGCTGTAATCGAGATCGCCATAAGCCGTCATCGCAAGCGTTCTTGGAATCGGCGTTGCCGTCATAACGAGGATGTGCGGAGGGATCGATGATTTTTTCCAAAGTTTCGCCCGCTGCGCCACACCAAAGCGATGCTGTTCATCCACAATTGCAAATCCGAGATTATTAAACTGAACCGTTTCTTCAATGATCGCATGGGTGCCGATCAAAATGTGAATGGATCCGTCTAACAATCCCGCTGCTATTGCTTTCCGCTGCTTCGATTTGGTGCTCCCGGTCAAAAGTTCAACCCTGAGATCAAGGTCTTTAAGCAGTTCGGCAATTCCGTTAAAATGCTGCTGGGCCAAAATTTCAGTCGGCGCCATCAGACAGGCCTGAAAACCGTTGTCGATGGCCAACAGCATGGAAAGAAGCGCAACAATCGTTTTTCCACTTCCCACATCGCCCTGCAAAAGTCGGTTCATCTGGTATCCTTTTGCCGTATCGGATCTGATTTCCCTGATCACTCTTTTTTGTGCATTTGTCAGTTTAAAGGGAAGCGAATGATGAAAAAAATCGTTGAAATAGTTGCCTACTCTATCGAAAATCCAACCTTTGCTTTCCTTATGCCGTTTGAGTTTAACGAGCTGCAAACGGATCTGCGCAATGAAAAGCTCTTCAAACTTCAACCGGCGAACGGCTGATTCATATTGCCGAAAATCCGTGGGGAAATGAATGGCGCAGAATGCTTCATACCGGGATGGGAATCCTGAATTTTGCAGAAGTCGGTCCGGAAGATTTTCCGGAATGTCCTGGGGCGAAACCTGCGCAAGCAATGTCGATGTCAGCTTCCCTATCTGTCTGCCGTTTAAAGATTTTGACCGAAGTTTTTCCGTTGTAGGATAAACGGGCTCAAGAAAATTTTTCCCTTGCATCTGCTGTTCTTCGATCAGCTCAATCTCCGGATGTGAAAACTGCGGAAGGTTGTTGAAAAACCCGGCTTTTCCATAAACGAGATAGGTGCTGCCGACATTTAAAATCCTTTGTATCCAGTTAATTCCCTGAAACCAAACCAACTCAATAATGCCGCTGCCATCTTCGAGGTAAGCAACCAGTCTTTTATGGCGCTTTTCACCCAAAATTTCCATAGATTTCAAAGTTCCGGCTACCTGGATATATTGCGTTTGAAAACTGATTTCTGAAATCTTATTAATCGTTTTCTTATCAATATGGCGAAGCGGGAAATGATGCAGCAAATCATTAAAGGTGAAAATACCAAGTTCCTTGCGCAATACATCACCGCGCAGAGGGCCTACACCTTTTAAGTATTCAATCGGTGAATCTAATATGGACGGTCTTGAATGAATGCAGGTTGATTTTAAAAAGTGGAAAATTACGCAAACAGTTTCAACTGCAAAAATGCGGAAACGGAATTTAAGTATTTTGATGAGATTCTCTAAAATTTGGAGGAGTTAGAGTCATTTACAATACCGTTGCGCCGCCTTTGCCGAATATCCGCAAGGCTAACTCCTCGCCTGCGCCTTCAGAACGCGTAAATACCAGCGGCATTTTATCAACCACCACCTTTCCAGATGCGCTTACAACATTTATAATCGCCTGGTAACGGTCATGGTCTTTATTGAAATGAATATTTACAGAAGCCGCTCCGGGCGTGTTTTCAAAATCAATATTGCAGGCATGCAAACCATCAATCACCTTTCTTGTCATTGCATCATCAACGCCGCTCAACGTTAATCTTACCGGAAATTTCAGCCCCGAAAACGGGACTAGCTGCGGATAAGATTCTAACAAAGCGTTGTAATAAAAATCCCGGTCAGCAGCATTTTTACCTGCAGTTGCGAGACTCAGACTTTCATACAGTCGTCCGAGAAACAACTTTTCACGGGCGGTATCGAGCAGGATATCGCGGTTTAGCTGCTGAAGGTTTTTCGTTGCTTCTTTTTTATCGCCTTCTTCCAATTGAAACTTATACTCAAACAACCGGAAATACCTTTGAATGTTTGGACGATGATCGGTCTTCTGATAATCCGCATATTTCTTCTCAAAATATTTGGGACTGAATTCCTTCAGAATATACCAGGCTTCATCAAAAGTAGTCGTTGATTCTGCACAAAAAAGATCGTAAACCAAACGGTTTCTTTCCGGATTGGAGGAAAGTTGATTGGCAACCACATATTCGTTCATCAACTTTTGAACCTTCAAAATCAAGATACGGTATAGGATCTTTGGGGAATACCACCATCCCTTGTTTACGAATTTTTCCCGGCTTATCTTTTTGTCGGTCAATTGAAGTTTTAATAACTGAACGGAAAACTCGTACTGCGATTGGGTAAGCGTTGTACCAATATGGAGTTCCTTGAAGTTAGCAGCTTTATTTAAGGCAATCTCCGCGCTGTCGAGTTGACCATCATACAAATAGCTTCTTGCAAGTGCAATGTTGTACCATCCGAATCCGGGAACGGATCCACTTTCCCTGATGATGTTCTTCACCAATAGAATAGCCGGCTTGGTTTGATTGGCATAGATCAACAACTCAGGAAGGTAGTAATAAGGTTCTTTCAGAAAGTTTTGATAATTGTTGAATTTATCGCGGTTGAAATAGTCCGTTGCAATAGCAAAATTGCCGACCTCTGCTTCCATACCACCGAAATTGTTCCACGAAACACGACCTGCATTTGCAAGCTGAATATAATAGTAATAACTGCTGTCGTAATTCTTATTGTAGCAATGTAACAAAGCCAGATTGTGATAGATCGACATCAGCCGGTCTTCCGTTTGCCCTGATCCGAAAAGCGCGTTATTTTCCCATTCATATTGTTTTACAAATGCGATCCCCCGGTAACACCATTCAAAGGCAAGCTGCTCATTTTCTGAAACCGAATTCTTTAGAAAAGGCGCTTCCTTTGGGGTTAAAAACCGGTTTCGATGGTAGAGCCATGCCCGTTGTGCCGCAAGTTCAAAACCGTAATCATTCTTAAATTGAAATGAAGCAACCGTGTTGATCAGATTCATACTCTCTTCCGGCATTTCCACATTATCATAACTCTCCTTTAAAGCCGTGAAGATGGTAAACAGATCATGGTAAAGGGAAAAATTCGACATCAGATTTTCGACATTATCAAACAGCGTTTGAAATGTTTTCCTGTTTTCCGTTGTCAGGACATCAAATGCCCGCCGCAGAGAAGGAATGGCGTTTTTAAATCCCATATGATCGACGCTGCGGTTGTATTTATAGATGCCTTCATACATCCATCCTACATAATAGGTGCTGTCGAGCCGAAGAAACTCCCGGCTTTTCGCCAGCGCATCTTTGTCGTCGGGAGTGGTTTCCATTCTCTTTCCATCGATATAACTTCTTGCCCCTGCGTTTTGACCTTTTGCGATGAGGACAAAAAATATTACCGGAAATAAAAGCAGAAATATTTTATGGAAATCCTTATTCAGCATAGATCTTTAGTTTGCTTAACCGCTTCAGTTCGGCTTCAAGGAGGTTCTTCAGCGCCCGTTCTTTTGATTCTTTATTGCGGTAAATCAGGCGGTGATCCAAAACCGGATGAATCAACATGGCAACGTCATCTTCGGTTACAAAATTTCTTCCGTTTACAAGGGCGAAAGCCTTGAGACATTTGATGAAAATAATACCGCTTCTGGTGGATGCGCCAAGCAAAATATCGGAAGAGTTACGCGTTCCGAAGACAAGGTTTCGGACCGCCTTCAGCAATTCCTCATGAATAAATACCTTTTCAGCTTCCTCCTGCAAATACAGAATCTCGTCTTTTGAAAGCACCTGTTGCACATCCAGGCTGTGTTGTTGAATATTGAGATAATCTTTGTAGATATTCAATTCCGTTTCTTCATCAACATAGCCAAAAATGATTTTCATGAAAAACCGATCCAACTGCGCCGCCGGCAGCGGATAGGTTCCTTCCATTTCAATGGGATTTTGAGTGGCAATGGTGAAAAACAAATTTTCCAACGGATAGGTGATATCGCCGATCGTGATTTGATTTTCTGCCATACATTCGAGTAAAGCCGATTGCACTTTCGGAGATGCACGGTTAATCTCATCAGCAAGTAACACATTGCAAAAAAGTGGTCCTTTTTTGAAGATAAAATCATTGTGCGCCTCATCGAAGATGTGTGAACCAATGAGATCCATCGGCAAAAGGTCGGGCGTAAACTGGATTCTCTTGAAATCTGCACTTCGATCAGCGTTTTTGGAAGAAATACTGTTTGACAAGGTTTTCGCCATCACTGTTTTTCCGGTTCCCGGGAAATCTTCCATCAAAATATGCCCTTTCGCCAGCAGGGCGGTGAGGATAAATTTGATCTGCGGTCGCTTCCCCTTTATAACCGTTTCAATATTTTGAATCAATTTTTCGATGTAATTCAATGCACCTTCGACTTGCATTTCACTTTGCATATTAATTACCACTTTTATTTCTTTTAAAAAATGAGATCATATTCCGTATATCTAAAAATCTTAAAATTCTTTGCTTTATGGGAATACTGCCTGAAACTTTCCGGATGAATGGTGAATAGAAATCGTTTACAAATCTTTCACTTGCTTCATCAACATTTCTATTGCTGTATTTCAACTCTTGATAAACCTGGTGAAACCGGTAATAGGACGTGCCAAATTCGTCATCAATCTTCTTTGCAAATAATTCAGGCGATGGCGTTTCCCGGTTTAAATTCATCTGATGTAAATAGTATAAAACTGCAATGTTGATAGAATAAGCCCGTTGGCGGACAGACCCGCTCTTCGAGGCTTTGATACTCAAATAAACAAAGATCAGATAGGGAAGCATCAGGAACAGCACCAATAAAACCGCCGCTGTTATCAATGAATTCAACAATAAATTTTTACTGCTTAATCCGTTCGCATTTTTACTGTTTTCTTTGTTTTGATCAACCGTTTTTTTAGTCGCGATAATTTTTACTTCATCGATGGGAACGGGTTGCGCAACCGACTGTAAAACGCTTCCAATTTCTTCTCCTTCATTTACTTTAATCTCCTTCAGCGATTCTGCATAAGAAGCTGCCGTAATATGCATTCCCGGTTTAATCACTGCGATCGATACAAGTCCGGTATCGGCTGAGAAGTTGGCCAGTTTCACGTCGAGCGATACTTCTTCCGACTGCTTGCTGTTTAATTCCTTGTCCTTGATCAGAAACCTCCTGGCATCGATGGTAATTTCTCTTTTTATGGTATCAATCGACCTTACAATTCCGTCGGCAACGAAATATGCCTGAGGCATATTCAAAGGCGGCGTTTGATCCGGTTGGGGCGATTCTCTCGTATTTTCGTCTGGAATGGTTGTATCAAAATCGATCCACCCATAACCGGGAAAATATACCTGCACCCACGCATGTGCCTGATCCTGATAAAACCAATACCAACCCGGATTTTTAGTACTTCTGTCAATGGTAAGGAAACCGGCTGCAATTCTGGAAGGAATGCCGAGACTTCGCAACATAAACAGGGTGGCTCCCGCAAAATAAGAGCAGTAACCTTTTCTGTTTGTGAAAAGAAAATAATTGAGCTTGTTGGCAGAAGGGATCCCTGGAATTCCGGGATTGTCGGAATAGGTAAACAGTGGCTGCCCCCATTGATCTTTCGAAGTAAAATAATTTCTGATAGCGATGATCTTGTCAAGCGGCGTTTGTGCAGTATCGGTGATGCGTTTGGCAAGTAAGCGAATGCTGTCAAAATCGGGAGAAGAAGGCGTCCGCGTGTAGTACGTTAAAAATCGCGGATCGGTGTGATACCAGCTTGTCATTTTTCTTAGTTCCCGAAACCTCGATTCCTGAAAGTTTTGCAACATCTCATTTTTGCCGGGATTATAGATAAAGTAAGCACTGTTTAAGTCGCTCACCCACATCTTCGCTTTGTAGGCCGATGCATATTCTTTCTTGTAGTCCTGCGGCACCGGAATCGGCTGGCAGTAAAAAGCGGTGGAAGGCGCAATGAATTCTGAGGGCGAAAGTGCAACCTTGTACACGTCGGCACTTACCACTTTCCGGTCGAGATAACTTTTAGAATGGACAATTTTGGAGGAATCGGTAACACTAAAAAACAAAGGAATTTTTGACGGATCCGGTTTAAACAAATCATTGGAAGGCATGAGACTGTCTGCCTCAAAGGACTGTGTAACCGTATCATATTTAGTGTAATAATAGGAGGTAAAATATAACGGATTAGGTGTCTGGCCATCCTCAAAAAAATTATCGAGTTTCGCCACAAAAACAAGTTGCTTTCCCTTACTCAATGAACCGGCAAGTTGCGTTTGATTTTTGTTTGAAATGCTTCCGTCGGCATTCCTTTTCGTCATGCTTTCATTATTGCCGTTTTTATAGTTGCCGCTGTTCCATTCCTTCTCAAGGATCTTAAATTCCTGTTCAAAGCGGTTGGAGATAAACAGCAAAACCAATAATAATAAAGCCGAAAATCCAAGAAACTTTTTTGGGATGAAAGCTCCTACCGGCTGCGACGGGTTCATATTACGCAGCAATTCTGTTATGTATATGATATAAACCGAATAGAGCAGGAAAGGTGCGAAGGAGTTGAAAAGATTGTTTAAGTTGAAATCGGTGTTTCTGCTGATTGCCAACATTTCAATCACGAGGATGGACACGGCAAAAAAGATGGTAAAATATCTTGATCGTGCCAGTCCATACGCGATAATCCAGCCGGATAGAAAAAGAAAAATAAAGACCAGGAATCCGAAGGCCGCATAAAAGCTTCCAAATTCGCCGCCAACAATCCTTCCCGTCAACTGGTACAGCAGGTACAAAACAACGAATACGGCAATTGTGGTTGTACTGAACCGAAAGCGGTATCCGTAAAAAATAAAGGCAGCTAATAAACCGGATGAAAAATAGATTGTTTGGGTAAGGGATTCATCTGTGAGAAAGCTATAGTGAGTAGTTACCTGTTTCAAAACAGAATAAGCCACCATTGCAGTAGGTAAGGCTACCAGCAACAACTGTAACGTGACCTTTTTAATCTGATATTTTCTTTCAATCTGCATTTACAGGTTATAAAATAATTTGATCATATTCGTGCAACAACTTTTCAAGCGCTTTTTCATTTTCGATAACTTTTGTTTTGAAGGTCGAAAAGTCCCAGCTCTGTTTATATTTTTCCAGTCTTCCTTTTTCCGGCTCTATAAAAATCCGTTTAAACAAATAATCGGCTTTAGAAACTTTTAAACTGACACTGAGTTTTACCATTACGATTGTAGGACCTTTCGGCTTATTTTCCAATATCGTTCGAATTGAGTCGACATCATTAAGCGATGAAATTATAAGCAAAGAAGTTTCGCTTAAGTGAGGAATATCTTCTGCTTTGGTTTTGTTTTGCCATTCTGATGATAAGATTTTATAGGCAACCTCATCCCCTTCATCTGCCGGTCTTTTTTTCGGCGTTTGCTGATCTGTAATATATGCTGTCTTAAATCCACTCTTTTCAACCTGCTTAAAGATACTCCAAATAATGTTCTTGAATTGGTCGAGAAAAAAGTCTTCCGCCCACGAATTGTTGCGGACAGAAAAAGAGGAATAAAAACTGGCTGCCACATACACGTGAGAGGCCGAAGGGTCTAGAATCTCCGGCCTTCTTATAACTAATTCCTTGTTCTTCGCGTAAATCTTCCACACGATGCGCCTGAGATCATCCGTATTTTCGAAACTCTTGAAGTGTAGCATTTCACCTTCCACTTTTTTCAGTTCCGGTATCCTGACGCTCGTGTCTTCTGTCTTATTAGGAAAGGCCGGAATATGTTGTATTAATGTCTTTTTCGGCCGGATCACCACCGAATCTGTCATTTTCAGCGAACTGGTGAATGAAAAGAACTGGAAAAAATCTTCAAAATAGAGATAGCCCTCCTGCAATTCATATTCCCTGATCTTTTCCATTTCCCATAAAAATCTTCCCGAATAGCGGAAGGATATCAGTTTTCGCTGTTTTTCTACAAGCGTGTATTTGGGGGAATAATGATTTTCATCGTATTGAAATCTTATTTTCAGAAATCCCAATAGCGGTTTTAATATGGGTGAAATAAAAACTTCAATTACCGGCAAAACTCTTTCATCCTCCCCGGTTTTTTTTATTGAAATACTAAAGTGAAGCTTATTTCTCTTCTTCAAGATCCAAAATGTGAAGAAGGAAATTGCGGTGGTCAAAAAGGCGAAGCTGATTAGTATAATGGTAAACCAGTAAGCGGACTTTACCAATAAGACAAAGACAGCCGCATAGTTATCGGTCCAGTTTTTCTGATATTGATCAAGCAGATTTGCCGCAATCAAAAATCCTAAACAATATAGAAACAAGTAGTTGGTTATTGGCAGGAAAAATATCGCAGGCCTGAGCGCATTTTTTATGTAGCTTAAGATTTTTCCGATCATTATAGTGCGATAAATTTATCAAAATTGGAGGTAAATACGGCCAACAATTTATGCGATAATTGTTTTTAACGGAACTTTACTTTCTTTGTCGCAATGAAGAGAATCGAATATTCACAGTGCCCGATTTGTAATGGTCATTATATTTCCAGTGTTTTCCCTGCAAAAGATTATACGGTTTCCGGCGAAACGTTTGGCATATGGCAATGCAATAATTGCTGCTCCCGGTTTACTCAAAACGTTCCGGCTTTGTCCGAGATCGGCCGGTACTACCAATCTGCTGATTACATTTCGCATTCCGATACGCAAAAAGGTCTGGTAAATTCCTTGTATCACTTCATCAGAAAATTTACCTTAAGATCAAAGAAAAATCTCATCCTCCGGCAAACACAGCTTCAAAAAGGAAAACTGCTGGATGTGGGCGCAGGCACCGGTTCATTTGCTTCCAAAATGCAAGAAGCGGGATGGTCGGTTACCGGACTTGAACCGGATGAAACGGCCCGTGAAAATGCGCTGAAAAATCACCAGCTCAGTCTTCTGGATCCCGATCAACTTTTTTATCTCGATGCCGGCGGATTTGATGTAATCACGCTCTGGCATGTGCTCGAACATGTGCATGGCCTGCACGATTATGTGGCAAGGTTTCAAACTCTGTTGAAAGACACCGGTAAATTAATCATTGCCGTTCCTAATTTCACTTCCTATGATGCAAAAAAATATGGAGAATACTGGGCGGCTTATGATGTTCCGCGCCACCTCTATCATTTTTCTCCGGAAGGGATGCAAGCCGTTCTTCAGGAACACGGATTTTTTATAAATGCATTCAAACCAATGTGGTTTGATAGTTTTTACGTTTCCATGTTGAGCGAAAAATACAAGACCGGAAGCCAGAACCTTCTGCCGGCATTTTTCACCGGTTTATGGTCAAACATCAAGGCAATCGGAAATGTAAAGCGCTGCAGTTCGATCATTTATGTTGCTTCAAAATTCCCTCAACTGCCCTAAAGATTGCCGTCTGAACTATCTCACGGTCGGGAGAAGTTTAAAAAAAACTTGCGACTTTATTTGCCCCAAAAAAATTACCTTGCTTTCGTTTTCAATAAAATAATCTTCATGAAAAAGATCTTCCTCCTGTTTCTGATTTCGTTCTTTTACCATGTATCCAGTGCGCAAACCAGTGCCATCGTAGGCGCCGGAAAGGCGGTAGATCCTTATCATTATTCACAGGTTAAGACCGCCGCTTATAAACACGCGTCTATTGCAACGGCGCATCCTCTGGCAAGTGAAGTCGGTGCTGCGATCATGAAGATGGGAGGAAATGCCTTTGACGCTGCCATCTCGGCCCAGCTTACACTTGCTGTGGTGTATCCGGCAGCTGGAAATATCGGAGGCGGAGGATTTTTGATCGGCCGCGAAAAAAACGGAAAAATTATCGCACTTGATTACCGCGAAGAAGCGCCGGGAAACGCCTCGAAAGATATGTATCTCGACAAAGACGGAAATGCCATCGACAGTCTTTCAAAAATCGGGCATCTGGCAGGAGGCGTGCCGGGAACGGTGGCCGGACTGTTTGCCTCATACAAGTATGCTAAACTTCCCTTTCAGCAACTGATACAGCCGGCGATTGACCTGGCGAAAAACGGATTTGTTCTCACAAAAAGAGAAGCAAACGGATTGAATTATGCGCGTCGCGATTTTATTCATCATTCTACCAAACCCACTGCATTTGTAAAATCGGAAAACTGGAAAGAAGGCGACACCTTATTTCAACCCGATCTGGCCAAAACTCTGGAACGGATTCGCGACCAGGGTGAAAAGGGATTCTATGAAGGCGAAACCGCAAAACTGATCGTCGACGAAATGAAAAGGGCCAATGGAATTATTACGAAAGAAGATTTGAAGAATTATAAGGCGAAAGAACGCC
The DNA here is from genome assembly GCA_023423835.1 of Bacteroidota bacterium. Lineage (GTDB taxonomy): Bacteria > Bacteroidota > Bacteroidia > Chitinophagales > Chitinophagaceae > JAFAEW01. The sequence continues at coordinate 50,669 of JAFAEW010000135.1, forward strand.
CTGCGATAGAATTTTTGTACAGGGGATACAGCATCATAAGTTTTCCGCCGCCGAGTAGCGGAGGTTTGCTGTTGGCCGAAATGCTTGGAATGATCGAAGATTATCCGGTTGGTTCCTTCGGATTTCAAACAGCAAAATCGGTTCAACTCATGGTGGAAGCCGAACGCCGCGCCTATGCCGACCGGGCAGAACATATGGGGGATCCGGACTTTTGGAATGTGCCGCTGAAAGCCTTAATGAGTAAGAGCTATCTGAAACAGCGAATGAGCGATTTTGAATTTGGAAAGGCGGGAAACAGTAAAAATATCAAAGCCGGAGACGTGTATGAAAGCAAGCAGACCACGCACCTCAGCATAATGGATGAAGAAGGAAATATGGTATCGGTAACCACCACATTAAATAATTCTTATGGAAGTAGAACAGTGATCGGTGGAGCAGGATTTTTACTAAATGATGAAATGGACGACTTCAGCGTAAAACCGGGTGTTCCAAATATGTATGGCGCGGTAGGAGGCGCAGCAAACGCGATTGAACCGGGGAAAAGAATGTTGAGTTCGATGACGCCCACCCTCGTTTTGAAAGATAAGAAGCCATTCATGGTGGTGGGAACGCCGGGCGGCACAACCATTCCAACCTCCGTATTTCAGTCCATCGTGAACGTGATCGATTTTGGAATGAATGCGGAAGATGCGGTTAACAAACCGAAATTTCATCACCAATGGCTGCCGGATGAAGTAATGGTTGAAAACGGATTTCCTCAGGAAACGATAACAGCACTCTCGAAAATGGGATATAAGATTTCAAGAGAGAATTCTATCGGAAGAACCGAATTGATTCTGATTGATGCAAGCGAGAATATGCAAACCGCCGGTGATAAACGGGGAGAAGACAGCGTAGCGGGATTTTAACTTATCTCATAAAATCAATTTATATGGAAGGATTTTTAGACTCCATCCGAAAACAGTTTGAATCTTATAAATCACTTGGCGACAAGACATTCGAACAATTGGATGAAAAAGACTTTTCTTACAGGCCGAACGAAAACAGCAATTCCATCGCAATGATTGTGCGGCATGTTTCGGGAAATCTGAAAAGCAGGTTTACTGATTTCCTTACATCGGATGGAGAAAAACCGTGGCGAAACCGTGATGAAGAATTCGAAGATTATACCGCTTCAAAAAGCCAGGTAATCTATATCTGGACGGATGGATGGAACGCTTTATTTAATACGCTGGATCAATTGAAGACGGATGATCTTGAAAAAGAAATTACCATCCGCCAGCAGCCTGCAAAGGTGTACGATGCCCTGCTGCGAAGTCTCGCTCATACTGCCAGTCACGTTGGGCAGATTATGTACATTGGAAAATCGATCAGAGATGCCGGATGGAAATCGTTGAGTATTCCAAAATCAAAATCGCACTCCTGATAAATCGTGGGGATGGACAAATTTCAATTGCAGAATAATCCGGGAAGAACCGCGCTGATTGAAGGAAAAGAATGGCTGTTTTTCTCAGGTTATGATTATCTGGGAATACAACAGCATCCGCAATTTGTTGCACTCGTGAAAGAAGGCATCGACAAATACGGATGGATCTTTCCTTCCTCACGGATTTCCAATACGCAGTTACCCCTCTTTGAAGCGTTCGAAAATTACATTTCAGAAATCACGGGATTTGATGACTGTATCATCCTGTCGTCCGGATTTCTTGCAGGAGAATTGGCAACTTCTTTATGGAAAGATGAACTGCATAACCTGCAACCATCGCATCCCGCCATCGACAGAAGCGTGTATGAACACAATAAGAAACGGCTTGCTTTTGATTCGGTTGATATTTTTCGTGCAAACATCTTTCGTCCGTCACAGGAAGTGATCGAACAGGCAGAAACCATTGTTGTGGATGATTCGCATGGCTTCGGTTTATTGGGAAACGAAGGAGAAGGTTATTCGGCTTTTATTGATCAGAAAAATAAAGAAAAATACCTGCTTTGTTTTTCCCTTTCGAAAGCATGGAGTATCAATGGCGGTGTAGTTTGCGGATCAGAAAGCGTAATTGAGAAGCTGCGGACAAATCACCGTTATACCGCTGCCACTGCCCCGTCTCCCGCCCTGCTGTATGCTGCCATGAATGCCCGGGATATTTATCAATCGCAGTTAGAAAAGCTTAAAAGCACTATAGCCTATTTACGGTCGAAAAATCTTAGCCTGTCATCCAACAAACATCTTCCGGTTTTTATTCTGCCACCGACTATCAGTGAGGAGAGATTGCAACGAAGAAAAATCATTATTTCCTCTTTCGCCTATCCTGATCCAAACGGACAAAAGCTCAACAGAATCATCCTTAATTCGCTCCATACAAAGGCGGATATGGATTTTTTAATTGAAGCATTATCTGAAGAATGAAAATTATGGACGAACCGAGATACAAACGATGGAAAAGTTGTTGCAAAAGTGATTCGAACGGTTAAAACAAAGTGCAAATGAAATATCAAAAAAGTTACCCGATCACTTTTGCATAACGGTATCTATTAACTAAAAAAGCTGCTTCCGGAAAAACAGCTTTTTTAGTTTTTTTGATTATCGGTCAATCCACTTTTTGCAACTCGATCCGGTATGTTCCGAAACTTCCGGCCGCGACCGTATGTTCTAACACCACACTCACGATCCCGTCACAGGGAGCAACGAAATTATCATTGCTCGGAACACTTTCAACCGAAATATCGCCGTATGGCCAAGCCGGTGGCGTACCGTAATTTCCGTACACCTGTTTTGCAACAGAGGTTTCATTGGTAACCGTATTTACATCGATTATGATCGGTCTTGCATCGAAGGCGAGGTATTCGAATGAGATCTGATGATCGTTGATCATGGTCACCGGAATGATATCTCCGGGAGAATAATCTGCCCATTCATCAATCAGCACTTTAAAATTGCCCTGGTATTGGGTGGCATCAAACTGGCAAACGGCAGAATATCGAACCGTAACCGTTAATCCCGGTTGACTTGGAATACTGGGTCCATAAGCCGCTCCTACCAACGGAAACGCTTCAAAAAACTGGCCGTCTGAAGTGGTGATGTTAACACCAAAATCGAAATAATCACCCAAAACAATATCGGATCCAAACATTGAGATGAGTTCTGATCCGGTAATGGGAACGGAAGTGGGATAGGTAGTAATATCATTTTGAACCGGCTTCACGCTGCTTTTATCGCCGTTTTTGATGACCACCAGATCCATCTTTGCAGGTTTGATATCATTTTTAAAATAGAGGTCTACTATTACGTTTGCCGCAAATGCATCCGCATTAGAAGCGTCAATTACCTGGTCTGCAGCCGTGTCTTTCGTTACGAGTGGCGTGGGCACCCTCTCAAGATCCGGCAGTTTCGGATTATCTTCCTTCCGGCACCCGAAGGCCAACACGAGAATAAGACTGTATATTAATGTTTTTTTCATAACTACTTTTTTGCTGATTAATCAATTAAGGAATCCAGAATATTTTTGAAGTACTTAAATCTGTCTTTTGCGGAGGTGCATTCGGATTTGTTTCCAACTCGCTGCTTGCCCAGGGCAGTGACAACGGATAAGCACGCGTTTGCTGAACGGGCACTTTTTCCTGCGCTCCCGGATTCATCGGATCCCCATCGATCGGTGGCTGTACAAATCCGCCCGGAGCCATCTGGGGATTATTAGGATCAAATAAAACCGGATAGCCTGTTCTGCGGTAGTCAGTATATTGATCAACAGAGCTGCCAAAGCTCGATATCCATTTTTGAGTCATTATAATTTCCAGCTGTTTGGCGGCATTTGCATCATACGCGGCCAGTACCTTGCTGATGTATTCGGTAACCGCATCGGTGCCGGCAAGGGACGGAACCGTTTGCGCAGGCTTTACATAGGTTGAGATTACGTAATCCACCTGTTTAAACGATTCTGTCATGGCAGCTTCCAGTGTTGACCTGGCGTCGCCTGGCACCAATCCTTCTTTAATTAATTCAGCTTCGAGATACAACCGGTCCGCATAGGTAATGAACCGGTAGGGCGCAGCGCCGGTTCCGCTTTCTCCCGTTACCGCAATTGCATCTCCTTCGTCATAGCGGCCACCAACCGGATAAATCCCAAGTACTGTAATGGTATTTTGCTGATTTGCATCGCGATGAGGGCCTGTTGAGCCAAAGTAGATGGAGACAAAAGCGCCGTCGCGATATTCTGTTTGGTTACCTTCCCGCGGTGCCTGGGTGGGACTTAACTGGTTGTACCAGTAATAGGGTATCCTTGGATCAGTGATGCCGGTAAAGATATTTTTGTTATACCCTTTTAAAATTTCATAAAACCAGGGACTGATATCGTTGGTTCGCTGGGTAGCGAAATAATCACCAAATCCCGGATTTCTGTCGTCGGTATTGCCTTTTGGTCCGAACGGCAGAAGAAAACTTTCGGAAGTCGTGCTGATGAGATTTCCTCCCGAGATCAAAGCATTCACTTCAGCCGTTACGTCCTGCACTTTTCTGATCTGTGTGTACATTTTCAGTTTCAGTGTATTGGCCGCTTTCACCCATTTATCAACATTCCCACCGTAGATCACGTCGTCACTTCCGGGAACCAAGGCGTTTTCAGCGGAACTGTTGTTCAGGTCATTTATCCCTTCATCGATCAGTGCGAATAAGGATGGATAAATACCGGCATCATCGTCGAATTTCGGATAACGTATTCCGGAGTCCAACTTTTGCGCTTCAGAATAGGGAATGTCGCCCCACACATCTACCATTTGACTATAGGTATAGGCTTTTAGGATTTTTGCGATACCAGAATAGCGGGTGTTGCCGTTTTCTGTACCATCTTTTATGATCTGTTCTAAATTAGCCATCGTACCCTTATACAAGGTATTCCAGGCATTTTCCAGATAGAATTCGCCGCCCGTAACGCCGTATTGGTCGGGCGCTTCACGGGTTGACAACTGATGGGTGTAAACAGCCAGGTCTTGCGACAGGCCGCTGCCGATGGCCAAACCAAGACCAAGGTTTCGTTCGGCCGTGGGTAACAGTGTTGACACAGATACACTAACCGGATCGTTCGGATTATTGTTTATGTCAAGCTGCTTTTTACACGAGGCAGACAAAATTGCGAATATCGCTATATATATTATTTTATTTCGCATATCAATATGTTTAATGGTCTTTAAAATGTTACATTCAGATTGACTCCAAATCTTCTCGTTGTGGGAGCAGCTGACAATTCAATTCCCTGAATGGCAGCAGATCCATAACTGTTTACTTCAGGATCAAAATTTGTGTATTTCGGCATGTTTGGAGCGAGATACCATAAATTTCGTGCTGACACACTTAAGGACAGGGAACCAATCGGCAACCTTTTGAAGAGCGATTTAGGAAAATCATAACCGAGAGAAATTTCACGAATGCGATAAACCGTAGCGTCGTAAACATTCCATTCGGTTTGTGAATTGATGGCAAACGAGTTTCCAAAATAAAGGTCGTTTGTTGTAACCCTTGTATGGTTTTCAATGGTTTTCCCACCAGCGTCCAAAATCGGCTTTCCGGTATTTGCATCTCCGTAAACTCCCGGAATAACCCAGGAAGTTTCACGGTCACGTGTATCATTTGTTACACCTCTTCCCAACAAAGAGCTAACGGTAACAGAATAGATATCACCACCTTTGGTCATATCGAACAAGGCTGTCAGGAAAAATCCTTTGTAAGAAAGTGTATTCGTAATACCGAGTTTATAATCGGGATTGGGATTTCCGATATATCCTTCGGTAGGATCTGCTATCAGCAATCCGGTACCCGGATCAATCAGCAAATTTCCCTGGTCATCCCGCAGAGACTTCGTTCCTCTCAAATAGCCATACGGCATTCCAGCTTCGAAGTAGGGCGAAATTGTACCGCTGAGGATTCCGGCTTGAGGGAAACTTGAAACCCCTTCTGTCAACTCTTCAACCGTATTGGTATTTTTGGTGAAGGCTCCATTGATTTCCCAGGTGAAGGACTGCGTTTTAATCGGTCGCACCGTTAATCCAACTTCAATTCCTTTATTTCTGATCTTACCAAAATTAGTATAGTACTGTGAATAGCCGGTGGAAGAAGGCGTAGTTATTGGCGCGATCAAATTGGTGGAAAGGCGGTTATACCAGGTAAAATCAAGTTCGATCCTTCTTGTCAGGAAACTCAGGTTGGTTCCTAATTCAATCTCCTGTGTAAACTCCGGTTTCAGATTTGGATCGAAGGATGTGCTTCCGGTGGATGCGGTCGGCTGACCGAGAAAGTTTGTTCCCAGAGCAAACACATTTTGCAGGGAATAAGGATCGGCATCTCTACCCACCTTTGCCCAGCCGGCCCTGATCTTTCCAAAATCCAGGATTTTACTGTTCATATGCAGCGCATCTGTAAATACCAGGGATCCTGAAACCGAAGGGTAGAAATAACTTCTGCTTTCAACCGGAAGTGTTGAGGACCAGTCGTTTCGTCCGGTAACATTAATAAAGGCGTAATTTTTATATCCCAGAACCACATCTGCGAAGACGCCCATTATCCTTCTTCTTTCATAATAATCTGTATTGAAAGTTTGTTGAGACGTATTGAGTAAGGTAAAAATTCCCGGCGTAATAAATTTCGATCCTGTATTGGTTTGTCTCGTAAAAGTGCGCTGGTTGAAATTATCTCCCAATACTACCTTCAGCGAAAAATCTTCTCCAATAGTGGGCGTGAGTGTAAATAACAGGTTCGATTCTATTTCCTGATTTCTGACGTTATCGAGAACTATTCTTCCGGTTCCTTCCGCTGCCCTTGAGCCGATATCGGTAATTTCACGCCTGTTGAGCGTGTTTATGTTGGTTCCGATTTGATAATCTACTCTAAACCAGGGCCTGATGTTGAAATCAAAATGCACACCTGCAACATACCGTTCATCGTAAGTGGTGGCAACATTATGTTCGGCAGACCAACGCGGATTGTCGAACTGAGCACCGCCGTTTGGAGTGATGTTTTTTTCGTAAGGAAGATTCAGATCCCAGTTACGCGCCAAAAACAGCGTTCTGGCAAACTGTGAAGCAGCACCGTCAACCTGATTTTCCCCGAAATATCCGCCTTTTTGGGTGGAACGTGAATAACTGAGATTTCCCTGAACGTTTAACCCGATATCGAGTTTTGAAGAACCGCCCACACCAATGTTGGTACGGTTAAACATCGAGTTCGGCACATAACCCTTCTGATTCAACTGGGAAGCTGTAAGTGCAAAGGATGTTTTTTCATTTCCGCCATTAAATCCAATTGAATTTTCATAGACGGTTCCGGTTTGAAATAGATCTTTAACATTATCAGGATAAGCGCGGTAAGCGATATTGTCTGAGGGAAATAAATCGGGATAAGCCGCTTTAAAATCGGGCCATGCCGGAATGGAATCTCTGGAGCTAAACGATGGGCCCCAGGAACCGTTGGCATTTTGATAATTGAAATTCGAACCGGCTCCATACTCATTCTGGTAGGATGGAAGATTCGCGACCGTTTCAATGGAAAACGAACTTCTGTAGTTAACTTCCAATCCTTTACGGCTCCGGGAGGCACTTCCGGATTTGGTGGTGATAATCAAAACACCGTTTGAAGCGCGTGATCCATAGAGCGCAGCTGCAGCCGATCCTTTCAGTACGTTCATACTTGCGATATCATTCGGATCGAGATTTGAGATTCCGCTGGAGTAAGCTGTACCGCCAACGGTTTGACTGCTGGTCGTGATTTGCTGGTTGCTGTAGGGAATGCCATCCACAATAATCAGTGGTTGCGTATTTCCGAAAAATGAGTTATTACCCCTGATCTGAATACGGGTGGCGGCGCCGGGCGTTCCCTGAGAACTACGGATATCGACTCCGGGAACTTTGCCTTCCAGACTTTTCAGCATGTCGGGTTCCGATTTCTGAACAAGGTCATCCGGATTAACCTTTACGACAGAATATCCGAGGGATCGTTCCTCCCTCCTGATGCCCACCGCAGTTACCACTACTTCATTGATTTCGCCTTCTGACCGGCTTAAGGTAACATTAAGTACGGTCTGGTCGGATACCGTCATTTCTACCGGCGCGAAATTGACCGAAGAAAAGACTAAGACATCTCCTTTTTTAGCAGTAATCGAAAAATTTCCGGTTGCCGAAGCAGCAGTTCCGGTCTTGGTGCCTTTGATCGTTACCGAAGCACCTTCTACGGGAGCACCGTTCTCATCGGTGATCTTCCCTGTTATCGTTTGCGACTGGCCATATGAAATGGTCGTACCTATAAGGGCAAACAACAAAAAAAATAAAAGTTTCCTCATAAGTAATAAAATTTAAATTAAAATAGAGGTTTTATTTAAGCTTTTTTTAAGCTTAACATTAAAACCAAGACAGCGGCGCTCAATCTTTTGCTGCATCCCGAAAAATTATTTTCCGGAAGGACCGGGGCGATGCGTTGGAGGCAGAGCAACCGGAGGGAAAACGCCGGTACAGCCGGTTTGACTTTCAGGATTGCGATTTTCAATTTATCTTGCACCCCTCATTGAACTTGAACGCAAATCATGCAAAAAAATATTTTGATTACCGGAGGCGCCGGGTTTATCGGATCTCATGTGG
>JAFAEW010000141.1 GCA_023423835.1 Bacteroidota bacterium
ATTCGGGTTCAATCCGTTCGGGCCCATCGGCCTTTTTTACTTTGTATAATTTTCCTCCATACTTAAAATTCATCGGCGGATAGTCGGGAACAGGGGCTGTAACCACAACCGGCTCGGGCTTTTGCAAAAGATGAACCGGCCGGAGCTTATCTGTTCTCCAGGGGATTTCGGGCTTTTGAGACAAGGAATCTGCCGGTTTCACAGATCGCTCGGGCATGTGATGTTGGGCCGGTAAATAGCGATGGATAAGATTTCTTCCGAGTTTTCCTTCAATACGGTCAAGTAATTGCGCCAGTTCAGTGCTTTTCAAGCTGTTACCTGATCCCCATAAATCATATTGAACCGCTTTTAATTCCTCAACTTTCGTTGCGGTAAGCATAAACAATTCAATTCCCAAAGCCGGTTCTATTTCAGCAATCTTTAATTCAAAGAGTTTTAATAAATGGGTGGTGTTGATGGAAGAATGGTTGGTTGAGATAGCTATTTCTTCCATTTTTCCATCAATCCGGAATCCTGTAAAAGAAACAGATCGAATTCCTTTTCCTTCTTTCCGCAATCTTTCACACAGTTTATTCAGGAGCTGTTGTAAAGCAATTTCAATTCCCTTTCTTGTTTGAATAGGCTCGAGGGAAGGTAATCTTTCCTGATAAGGTTCTACCGCGATCACCGGTTGAAGTGTTTCTTCTTCATATCCCAATGCCTGGTCGAGCCGCAACAATAATTGCTGTCCGAATCTCCGGCGCACTGCCGAACGGTTGATGGCCGAAAAACTTCCAATGGTATCAAGTCCCAATTTATAAAGGCGCTCCAGAATTTCGGGCTCCGGTCTTAAGGCTGCAGGCGGTAATGACGCAATAGCGTCTTCCTGCTCTTCCGGTTTAATGATCGCTTTGGTTTTTCCGAATCTGCTTACTGCCCAGGCAGCGCCTATGGTATCAGCCATTGCTGCACGGATATGATAGCCAAAACCTTTCAGTTTATTCAAGATGTCTCTTAAATAAGGCGCTTCGCCACCCCATAAATGAGCGCAACCGGAAACATCGAGTATTAACCCGTCGGGCAAATCTATGGCGGCAACGGGAGTAAAACGAATACACCAAAGACCGATATTCTTCAGCAGCTTTTCAGCGAGTTGAACATCATCCTCCAGATCTTTTATTTCCGGCAGAATAATTCTTGCATCAGCGAGTACCATCCCTCTTTCTATTCCCTTTGATCTTGCAACTGCACTTACCTCCGTTATCCTGATCCTTCCGTGATCGGGCAAAGTCAGAACAAAAGGAACATCTTTCAAATCAGGCTGTTGCCGTATCATCCAATCTGTTTTGAGGTGCCGGAACCAAATGGCTATATATCGCTTGCTCATTATCCTGTTTTTAGTTGATACTGCGGAATAGAAAAAACATTTTCTTTGATTTCGCGAATACCGGAAGGCGACCATTCTACTTTCCAGTTTCCCGGCGTTCCATTTCTAACCTTTAAAAGTTCAACACCCCACTGTGGAAAACCCACACCCGGCATTCCATCTTCCGTCTTACTGTGTAAAGAACTTATTCTCCACCGCGATACGGAAGCGATAGTATTTGCTGATCTTCTATTTTCGTGCAGGATAAAGCCTGTAACCCGGCTGTTTTCTGCTGCCAGTTGAAGCCGCCTCGATTCTTTAAAACTGAGCTCCTTCATTTCAGCAATCACTGCCGTAAGGCTTTTGCACTTTAAACTTTCTTCCATCACCCACAATGCATCTTTCTTATTTTTTAAGTCAATGAATACCAGTTGATCAGGATCTACACCTAATATTTTTAATGAAGGAGGAAACAATCTCCGTGTTTCACTTATCCAAATGCTTACACCGCCATGCTTCATAAATTTTCCCAATAAAAAACAAAGAAAACCGGACGTGGCAGCTGCATCAGCTTTACAACAATTTTCAAATTCATGAATACAACCGACCGGGAAAGCCTTATTTGGAAAAGCAGCTTCTATGGCAGGAAAACCGGTTTTAGGATGTATGTCCGTTCGCAAAACCTTCAATCCTTCCAAAGGCAGAATGTCTCTTTTAAGCTGCTTTATTATATTTGCTTTTGCCGCTTGCATAAAAGCAAAAATACTAAAAAAATTAGCAAAATGCTGCTGTTAGGTGCTAAAAGAGTTTCCTAAATATCCGGTGTACCTTCTTTTTGCGACTCTATAAAATTAAAACTCCGGAGGACAGATCCCCCGGAGTTTTCAAAAATTCCGGCTATCGCCGAGAGGCAGTAATTGAAGTTATTTTATCACTACCAGCTTATCCATTTTCCGGTGACCGCGTTCATCGGTGGCGGTTATAAGATAAGTACCTGCATTTAAGTTACTTATATCCATCTGGTGATGTGCAGATCCCGATTTTGGTACCGATATATTCTCGGTTTTCAACACCTGGCCTTCCATCCGGCTCAGTTCGAGTTTAACCTTTCCACTAAATCCTGTCAGTTCGAGGTTTACCCGCGATTGTGCCGGATTGGGCACGATCTTAATTATTCGTTTGTCAATTCCCGGTGACTGCATCCTTTCCTTTGACTTTCCTGCAAAGTCCGGTGCGTCATCATCGATGATTGTCACTGTGCCGGTTTCCTTCAGAATAGTAGCATTTTTGGGATTCGACAGTCTGATGGTAAACGATTCATCTGATTCAGGTACCTGATCACCTATTATGCCTATTTCAACATATACTTTTCTTTTGTTGGGAGGAATTAGAACAGTGAAGCCCGAGGCAAGATAATCGCCGCCGGCAACGGCTGTTCCATCTTCAGTATTGAAATCAACCGAAACCTGCTTATCACTCATTTTGCTCAGCAGAATCGCGAAACGTACAGCCCTCAGTGACTTATCGCCTTCCATAATCAGTTTATCCTCAATCACGATCTTTATAGTTGAATCGGCATCACAGAATTCATCGATAATACCATTACAGTTATCGTCAATGCCATTTCCGCAAATTTCCGGTGTTCCGGGATGCACATCCGGATTGTTATCATCACAATCGCCGCGCCGCTCAACGTATCCGGCCGGAGGGGTGGAAGAACATTCTACAATCCGATCGGATAATATACCATAGCCGTCACCATCTTTATCAGCATAATAAACATGGCCGGCACAGCCAATTTTGATGAGCCAAAAGTCAGAGCTTCCGCGGCTGTTTTCGGATTTTTCACCACTTTTATCAGATGCGGACCATCCACCGAGGATATATCCGTTATCGGACGTAGGTTGAAAAGCGAGAAGCGCATCATCTTTGCGGCCGCCAAAGGTTTTATCCCATTGCTTTTTTCCGGTACTATCAATTTTTATGACCCAATAGTCACTGGCACCCCTGCTGTATTCAGATTTTTCACTGCTTTTACCAGAGGTTGAGAGTCCGCCGATTATATATCCGCCATCGTCGGTTAAATGAATGCCTCTTGAATCATCCCAGTCTGAGCCTCCGATTGTCTTATCCCAAAGTTTATTTCCGGAGGCATCGACCTTTACAACCCAATAATCAAAACTTCCGCGGCTCCTTTCGCTTTTATCCCCCACTTTAGTGCCATTAGAGGGTCCGGTGAAGACATAGCCTCCATCGGGCGTAAATTGGAGCGCCGAGAGATTATCATCACCGTTTGAACCAAAGGTTTTGTCCCACTGTTTATTTCCGGACGCATCGATCTTCACGACCCAGAAGTCGTTGCCGCCCCGCCCGTTTTCAGATTTATCGCCACTGATATTAGAAGCTGACCAACCGCCTAAAATATATCCGCCATCCGTTGTCTGCCTGATAACATTCTGCCGTTCGGCATTACTGCCACCAAACGTTCTGTCCCATTGTTTATTTCCGTTCTGGTCTAACTTCACAATCCAATAATCTTCGCTTCCTCTGCTGTTCTCGGATTTATCGCCGCCAATACCGGAGCTCGAATATCCTCCTAAAATGTATCCGCCATCGGTAGTTACTGACAGCGTTCGTAATTCCTCGTATTCACTGCCCCCAAATGTTTTGTCCCATTGTTTATTTCCCTGGGCATCCGTTTTTATTACCCAATAATCATATCCTCCCCGGCTGTTTTGCGACTTTTCGCCACTGATACCGGAAGCGGATGTGCCTCCCAAAATAAAGCCTCCATCGGGCGTAGGTTGCACGCTGAAAAGTTTATCATCTCCGCTGCCGCCGAAAGTCTTATCCCATTGCTTATTTCCTGATCCGTCTGTCTTTATAATCCAATAGTCGGAGGAGCCGCGGCTGTTTTCCGATTTTTCGCCGCCGGCATCACTCTCTGAATATCCTCCCGTAATAAATCCTCCATCGGAAGTTACCTGAAGACCAGTAAGCTGGTCCAGACCCTGGCCACCAAAGGCCTTGTCCCATTGTTGCGGTGGCGGGAGCGTTTGACTGATTCCTGCCTGAAAACCCAGCAAACAGGGAAACAACAGGATGTGTGTAAATTTTCTTTTCATCTGTTTTATTTTTTAAATTATAGGTTACTTGTTCAAACGCTTTTGAATCAAAACGGGGGTAAAAGGAATTCAGTAACGTGGTTTAGTTAATGTAAGCTCAGGTGAAATTACATTTAGTTTCTGTAGAATACAAGAGCTATTTTAGGAGGATGAGCGCGGCACGGCCTTATTGAAGCCGGAAATACTATTAAAAACAGAGGTTTTCAAACCGGCAAAATGTTTTTTACCGCCACCAAAAACGTGGGAGAAGTTTTTTATTAAAATTGAAACAGTTTATTTAACGGAGTTCCTCAACTCGCTGGTCAACAAATTCCAGCACTGTAAAATGGGCATCAACGGCAGGAGAATGTTCTAAAATAAGTTGAATAATTTTTGATCCGTATTTTGCATAAAAGCCTGCAAAATTCTCTACTCTTTCCTGCAGACCACCTTTCGGAAACAACGCATTTTTTAATTTCTGAAGCTGCCTTTGTTCGGCTTCAAATTTCTTTTTTTCTGCTCTGATCAATTTCTTCTGCAATTCCTGTAATTTGTTGACCGATTTTTTTTCGAGCGCCTGAATGTGTGCGTGCAAGCTGAAATCAACCTTTGACGCCTGCTGGTCAAGCGAGGAAAACAAAGATTTCATGCTTTCGAGTTGCGGGTCGATCGATAGTTTATTTTTCGATCTTTCAAACACCAGCTTTTTCATGATTCCGGTTTCGGGCAAAAAGATTTCTTCAATGTTCAACTGCAATTGATCAATTTTTTGCTTCCATTTTTCTTCAATCAGTAAGAACGAATTTCTCAAAATTAAAACAGGATAAAACACCCTTGCTGCTTCAAACACCTGCTTCAGTTCCAGCCAATATGCAAGTTCTCCTCCACCGCCGATAAAAGCTATATCAGGCAGGATCGTTTCCTGGAAAAGACCGCGCAGAATAACATTCCCACTGAACCGGTCGGGAAATTCCTCAACTTCTTTTTCCATCGCTTCGGGCGTAAATTCCAGGCCCATTGCCTTTACCACAAACCTGCCGTTTTCCCACTCGATCCGTTCTCTCCTGTCTTTCAACAGGTAAAAAAGATTGATTTCTCTTCCCGACGCCTGTACCTTGTATTTTTTGGGAAAGTTTGCAATGGATTCGGACACGGCTGCATGCGAAAAAGCCTCTTTCAATTCACGTTTTATGACCGGTTCAAACGCTTTTTTCAACCCGGCATTATCGGGATTCAGAACCACTACTCCCCAATTTGAAAATATAATGTTTACGAGTTCCAATGTGGCCTGCTGAATCGTCTTCCCCTTCGTATAGACGGATTTAAAAATATTCATCACTTCTCCTCCAAAAGGTAAAACACCAAGCTGCCCCTGCATCTGATGGATCAGCGATAAAAAGGCATCATCCACCTTCATTCTTCCAACCGTGCCCGTTTGACCGGTTTGCCATTCGTAAAAACTTCCTTCAATGGTGGTATGGCCCAATTCCGCAAGATCGGCATCTTCGCTTCCCATGTAATAAACGGGAACAAAATAATGATCCGTCATTTCGGCATTCATCTTTTCGGCAAGTTTTACTGCATGCAAAATCTTATAGATAAAATAAAGCGGGCCGGTAAAAATATTGGGCTGATGGGCGGTGGTTATGGTAAAGCAGTTCTCTTTCTCGAGGGCGTTGAGATTGTAGGCGGTTTTGTCAGAAATTTCAATTCCCTGATATTGTTTTTTTAATTCTGAAACCAATAAGCTGCGATTACAGACAAAGTTTTTTCTCGCGGCAACTGCATCTTTTAATCCTTCCATTGTGGGAGAGAAGGCGTAAAATCGATTTAAATCGGGAGCGTCATTTAAATAGTCAATAACCAGTTGAGAAAAATACCCGGTCTTTACATAATCGATTGTTTTGTGATTTACCGAAAGTTGATTGATATTGTTTGCAGCCGTCATTATTTTTAAATTGATCGAACGGCAAAGTACGTTGATAAATTTGAAATGAAAATCCGTCACCGGCCGGAAGAATGAATTTGGTGATCAGACTTGTCGTAATCGGTACTACCGACGACTGGTAAAATGTTCAGGCTGCAAGGCCGATCCGGTTTATTCGTTGCGCGTTTTTTCTGCAATTGCCGGGCAGAGAAGCGATCTTTTCTTAGTGGATCCGAGGTTATCCAACAACTATGCCCTCTAAATCATAGTCATAAGCTCGCGTGATATTTACCTGCACAAAATCGCCGGGCATTAAAGTTTCTTTTGAATCAATCACTACTTCATTATCTACTTCCACGCTGTCAAATTCTGTGCGACCCAGGTAGCGGCCGGCTTCTTTTTTATCGATCAGCACTTTCAGCGTTTGACCGATCTTCTCGCAGTTTTTCTGATAGCTGATCTCCTGCTGCACTTCCATAATTTCTTCCGCCCTTCTTTGCTTTTCGGCCGTAGGGATATTATCATTCAGCAAATATCCGGAGGTGCCTTCTTCGTGGCTGTAGGTAAAAATGCCCACGCGATCAAATCGCTGCTCAAGCAAAAACGATTTTAATTCTTCCACATCCTCTCTGGTTTCACCCGGAAAGCCTGCGATGAGCGTAGTTCTCAGGCAAATTCCCGGATTTTTATCTCTGATCGCCGCGATGAGGTCTTCCATTTCGGCTTTTGTACTTTGGCGTTTCATGGCCTTCAACATGCGGTCGGTGGCATGCTGCAAAGGCATATCGAGATAGTTACAGATATTCTCCCGGTCACGCATCACCTCCAATACATCCATGGGAAATTTGTTGGGATAGGCATAATGCAGACGGATCCAGTGCAATCCCTCGATGTCAGACAATCGCTTCAGCAATTCCGCCAGCATTCTTTTCTTATAGATATCAAGACCGTAATAGGTCAGTTCCTGCGCAATCAGCATAATTTCCTTCACTCCTCTTCTAACCAAACCTTGGGCTTCCTTTACGACCGCTTCAATCGGTTTGCTGATATGTTGTCCGCGCATTAAGGGGATGGCACAAAAAGCGCAGGTGCGGTTACACCCTTCACTGATCTTCAGATAGGCGTAATGTTTGGGCGTGCTGAGGAGGCGTTCTCCCAACAATTCCGATTTATAATCGGCATTAAACTGTTGAAGCATCAACGGCAGTTCCAATGTTCCAAACCATGCATCCACCTCCGGAATTTCTTTTTCAAGGTCTTCCCGATAGCGCTGGCTTAAACATCCGGTAACATACACTTTATCGAGTTGTCCGCGCCTTTTCATTTCTACCTGTTGCAAAATGGTATTGACGCTTTCTTCCTTTGCTTTATCGATGAATCCGCAGGTGTTTACCACTACGATATTATGATCAAGTTTTCCGTTTTCGTGTACCACGTCAATTTCATTGGCCTGCAACTGCCCGCTCAACACTTCACTGTCAACCATGTTTTTACTGCACCCAAGCGTAATGATGTTGACCTTATCTTTTTGTAACGATCTTACTTTCATGAACTGCAAAGGTAGATTTGTTTGAAACAAGCTGAAAAAGTTTTACAGAAAGTTCACAATGAAATGAGCATATGCGATGACGGGCGAAAACATGTATAAGGGAATCAGCATTCTTGTATCGAAGTAAAGATCGGTTCATCCCTGTGGTTTAAATTCTCTATTTTTATCCCCTCTTAAATATCAGTTCATGAGAAAGTTTCTTTTTTTGCTGTTGTCTTTTTCCATCAGCGTTGTTAATTCCCAAAACACAATGACACCCGAATTGCTCTGGAAACTAGGACGGGTTTCGGTTATGGGCATTTCTAAAGACAAGAAATATATCGTTTACAAGGTAACAACCCTTGATGTTGACAGCAATTCATTTTCGTCGAAAAAATATTATATCCCGCTCGCCGGCGGCACTCCCGTAGCAATCGACAATACAGACAGCCTTCTTTCAAATTCAAAGGTTTCTCCGGATGGGAAAAACATCATCTTCAGCGGGGAAGTGAAGGTGGAAAAAGTATATGGATCTGATTTTTATCCTAAACTTCAAAAATCAAACGCGATGATTTACACCTCGCTCAATTACCGTCATTGGGATGAGTGGGAAGACGGAAAATTCGGGCACGTTTTTCTCGCTCCTTATGCAAATGGAAAAGCAGGTGAAGGAAAAGATCTGATGCCGGATGAACCTTTTGATTGTCCGCAAAAACCTTTTGGCGGAGAAGAGGATTTTATCTGGAATCCTGACGGAAAACGCGTTCTCTATGTTTGCAAAAAGAAGTTTGGAACCGCTTATGCCATCAGTACCAACACAGATTTGTATGAATACAATATCGAAACCGGCGAGACAAAAAATATTACCGAAGGCATGGAAGGATATGATGTAAACCCTGCCTATAATTCAAAAGGCGATCTTGCCTGGCTCAGCATGAAGACCGAAGGATATGAAGCAGATAAACAAGATCTGATCGTCTTATCCGGAAACAGGAAATACAATCTTACGGCCGCCCGTGATGACATCCATGTAGCGAGCTTTATCTGGGGAAATGATGATCAAACGATTTATTTCATTGCTTCAAAAGACGGTACCGAGCAAATCTTTTCTGTTGTTTTTGATATTGCAAAGCCGGATCCGGTTATCAGGCAGATCACAATAGGAGATTTCGATATCAACTCAATTCACGCAGAAGCCGGCAATAAACTGATCGTTTCGAGAGCCGATATGAACCATGCAACTGAAATTTTTTCTGTGAATCTTCCGGATGGGAAGATAACTCAGTTATCGCATGTAAACGACCGGGTTTACAACAGTCTTTCCTTATGTAAAACGGAACGGAGATGGGTGAAAACCAGGGATAATAAGAACATGCTTGTCTGGGTAATCTATCCGCCCGGTTTTGATGCAACAAAAAAATATCCGACTCTACTTTATTGTCAGGGCGGGCCACAGTCGCCATTGACACAATTTTATTCTTTCAGGTGGAATTTTCAACTGATGGCATCAAATGGATATATCGTCGTAGCACCAGCCAGAAGAGGAATGCCGGGATACGGAACCGAATGGAATGAGGCAGTCAGCAAGGACTGGGGCGGAAAAGTGATTCAGGACTATCTCGATGCCATTGATGCAGTTTCTAAGGAATCTTACGTTGACACTTCAAGAAGAGGCTGCGTGGGAGCGAGTTTCGGGGGTTTTTCTGTCTTCGAACTTGCAGGTGTACATGAGGGAAGATTCGAAACTTTCATCTCTCACGACGGTGTATTCGATTTCAGAAGTATGTATGGAACGACCGATGAAATGTGGTTTGAGAACTGGGAAAAAGGCGGCCCTTACTGGGAAAAAAACAACGCAGTAGCCGCGCGTTCATTTTCTCAATCACCCAGCAACTTCGTTCAAAACTGGAATACGCCAATCATGATTGTACAGGGCGGAAAAGATTATCGCGTTCCGATTGAACAGGGACAACAGGCGTTTCAGGCTGCGCAACTCAGGGGAATAAAAAGCAAGTTTTTGTTCCTTCCGGATGAAAATCACTGGGTTTTACAACCGCAAAATGCAATGGTCTGGCAGCAGGAATTTTTTGGATGGCTAAGGGAAACCTTGAAGTGAGAATGCGGCCGGGTAATGAGAGCATAATCACAACTTGTTGTACTGACTGCAAGTTGATTTTTCCTCATCCTCAAAAACAAAATGTTTTTTTTCCGCAACCTAATTTA
>JAFAEW010000143.1 GCA_023423835.1 Bacteroidota bacterium
GCTCTTTGATAAATAAGCTCTTGAAACCCGTTTCCTAATTCTGAGTGAACGGTCATGGCGGACCTAATAATTTTAGAAGTTAAATCAGAATATTTGTATTGCTCATTGATCATAGAAAATCATTTAATCATAAAAATCACAGTTCCGACAATTTCAGAAAATGCACCAATGGAAAATCCTTCACCGGTTCATCGATTGCTGCCGCATTGCCTTCGTCGTTAAATAACGAAAATTGGTGTGTCTTTTCCACCAGGAATTTGAAAACAAAATCTCTTCTTTTCACCATCGTTTCATTGATCATGCTCCATTCGGAAAATACAATGGGTTTCCTGGTCACGGGATTTGTGAAGTCTAAGGCATCACCCCACAAAATATTCCGGTTGAGAATAAAATTTATACTGTTCAGAAAGTCTCTTTTCAAAGTTCCCGGAAAGGTCTCATTGTACTTCTTGTACGTTATCTCAAATAGTCTTTCCCGGCACTCTTCGGTATTATCTTCGAGAATATCAACGCCGTAAATGCTGGACACTGATACGAAGCAATTTCGTTCCCATGCAAGCTGGATGTTCCGGTAGCGGCTATCTACCACGGCAAGTTTTCTTCTCAACACTTCAGCCAAAAAGTTACCATTGCCACAGGCCGGTTCCAGAAAACGGGAATCGATTCTTTCAGTTTCATGCTTCACCAAATCGAGCATAGCATTCACCTCACGATCATTGGTAAAAACCTCTCCGTGGTCCGCCACCCGTTTTTTTGTTTTCACCTGTGCTGCTTGCCTCATACCGACGTTGCCGTGTTTTTTAAATGTTTAGTTGCTAAGATAAGTTTTTAAGTGGTATTATGATATTTGGATGTGATAATTCATGTATTGGAAAAGCAATTGTCTTGGGCAAACGATCCAGTCATTTGCTTTTTTTGATGAAAATAAAGCCCCCGCTCGGCCTAGTCTCCCGACTACGTCGTAGCGTTAGCGAATCTCCTGATTCGCCAACACTCGACAGTTCTATTCAAATTTTCACCTTAACAACTAATCCTCCCTCTCAACTACATCCCATACTATTCCCGCAGTTCAAACACTTGTAGCAGGTACCACTTCTGAGCGTGATATGTCCGCAAACGTTGCAGGCAGGAGCATCGCTTTGCATGTTTTTTGCCGCGGCATTTACGGCATCGAGACTGTTTTCTGCTGATACGGGTTTCGCGCTTTTGGCAGTATTTTTTGCGACCAAGTCATTTGCGGCGGCCTTCACTTTCAACTGGCTCAACGCCGGTTTTCCCGGAGTTGTAACGTCGCCTTCTTCGCCCAGATTTCCAATTTCGGGGCGATCGATCACGTGTACGAGATCGGTTCTTCCCAAATATTCGTATGCAAGACAACGGAAGATGAAATCAACCAGGGAAGTGGTGGTCTTGATATTCGGATGATCAACCATTCCGGCCGGCTCAAACTTGGTGAACACAAATTTTTCAACAAATTCTTCGAGCGGAACGCCATATTGCAATCCTACAGAAATTGAGATAGCGAAACAGTTCATCAAACTCCGGAGCGTGCTTCCTTCTTTTGCGAGGTCAATGAATATTTCTCCCAATGTTCCGTCGCCAAATTCCCCGGTTCTCAAAAAGATTACCTGTCCGCCCACTCTTGCTTTTTGGGTAAATCCTCTTCTCTTTGCCGGCAACGCTTTTCGTTCAACGATCTTCGATAATTGTCGTTTTAAGGTGGTATCATTACTGAGGTGCATTCTTTTTTGCACTTCCTCCAACAAATCTTCAACGCTTAATTTCCCAAGGTCAACGATCTGAGGTGTTTCTTCCAACACAGATTCGTCCTTTGCTGTTTCTTCTGCAACTTCTTCGGTCTTTTTCTTCTTATCCGATTTATTACTTAATGGCTGGCTGAGTTTTGATCCATCACGATAAAGGGCATTTGCCTTCAACCCTAATTTCCAACTTAAATAATAGCAATCTTCAATTTCTTCAACTGTTGCTTCGTGTGGAAGATTGATGGTCTTTGAAATAGCGCCGCTTAAAAATGGCTGACAAGCACCCATCATTTTGATATGACCGTGTGCATGTATGTATCGCTCTCCTTTCTTTCCGCATTTATTTGCGCAGTCGAAAACGGCGAGATGTTCGGTTTTCAGATAAGGAGCGCCTTCGAGGGTCATTGTTCCGCAGATATAATCATTGGCCGCCTCAATTTCGGCTTCTGAAAATCCGAGAGCACCCAATAGATCGAATGAAAAATCGTTATAATCTTCGGGCTTAAATCCTAATCTTTCCAGGCAAGCCTCTCCGAGTGAAAACCGGTTGAAAATAAATCCGATCTCAAAAGCCGATTTTGTAGCGGCATTCAGTTTCTCAATTTCGGATGGCAAAAATCCTTTCTCTGCAAGTGTTTCGGGATTGATGTAAGGAGCGCCTTCAAAACTTGCTGCGCCAACCGCGTATTTTACAATCGCTTCAATTTCATTTTCAGAATATCCGAGATTTTTTAAGGCGGCCGGAACGGACTGGTTAATGATTTTGAAATAACCGCCTCCGGAAAGTTTTTTAAACTTCACCAAAGCAAAATCAGGTTCCACTCCCGTGGTATCGCAATCCATTACGAGACCGATCGTTCCCGTAGGAGCGATAACGGTGGTTTGCGCATTGCGGTAGCCAAACTGTTCTCCCAACTGCACTGCTTTATCCCAGGCTTTTGTGGCAGCGGACAATAAATAATCCGGACAATATTTGGCCTGAATTCCCTGCGGTTTAATGCTCAATCCTTCATAGGCATCGGCGGCATCATAAGCCGCTGCCCGGTGGTTGTGCATTACGCGCATCATATCATTTTTATTTTCCGGAAACCTTGCAAATGGCCCCACGATCTCAGCCATTTCAGCCGAAGTTGCGTAAGCCGTTCCGGTCATAATAGCTGTAATGGCTCCGGCAATTCCTCTTGCCTCTTCGCTGTCGTAGGCAATACCGCTCACCATCAGGACAGATCCGAGATTGGCAAATCCCAATCCGAGGGTGCGATAATCATACGAAAGCTGCGCCACCTCTTTAGAAGGAAACTGCGCCATCAACACCGAAATTTCGAGAACTACCGTCCATAAACGGCAGGTATATTCAAATCCTTCCACATCAAATTTTTTGGTAGAAGGATCGAAAAATTTCATCAGATTGGCGCTGGCAAGGTTGCAGGCGGTATTGTCGAGGAACATGTATTCACTGCATGGGTTAGATGCCCTGATCTTTCCGCCCTGCGGGCAGGTATGCCATTCATTAATGGTTGTATCGTATTGCGTTCCCGGATCGGCGCAATGCCAGGCGGCGTTTGCAATATTTTCCCAAACCGCACGGGCAGGCACTTTTTTCATCACCCTGCCATCCGTTCTTGCTTTTAATTCCCATTCGCCGTTTTCTTCCAACACCTTAAAAAATTCATTCGGAATGCGAACGGAGTTATTTGAATTCTGACCGCTTACCGTCTGATAAGCCTCTCCTT
>JAFAEW010000122.1 GCA_023423835.1 Bacteroidota bacterium
ATGTAGGTTAATGCAACTACGCTTCCCCAATCATTGATAGCATCCATATCCCAGGCCGTACGCAATACGCGATGAAGACTCATAGCCGAAATATCAAGTGTCTTTTGATTGAAACCATAATCAATTCCGGTATAATCCTTCCCCTTTCGCACGTTTAAGCTCATTCCAATAGAATGCAGGATAAAATCTACACCACCATTGAAATGTTTTGTAGATTCTTCAAACAATTTTTTCAGATCATCCATGTTGGTAACATCCGCCCCAATTACCGGAGCATTTACCAGTTCTGACAACTTATTGATCTCTCCCATCCGCAATGCAACCGGCGCATTTGAGAGAATGATCTCTGCACCTTCTTCATGACATTTGAGTGCAGTTTTCCACGCGATCGATTTTTCGTCCAACGCTCCGAAAATAATTCCTTTCTTTCCTTTCAATAAATTGTTTGACATAAAATAGCTTTTTAATTCTGCGATAAAGATAATATTTGAATGAATACCGTAATAAAAAACAATCTCGTTAAACGAAATCAGGCTCCTACCATTTCTCTTGCATTTTCCAATGCAGCACCGGTTGGATTTTCTCCACTCAGCATTTGTGCGATATGACGAATCCGTTCTTCCCGGCTCAATACCTTTATTCTCGTTTTTATTTTTCCCTCATCAGTAATCTTGTATACGAAGAAATGTTGGTGCCCTTTTCCTGCAATCTGAGGCTGATGAGTAATGCAGATCACCTGTTTATTAGTGGCCAGTTCTTTCAACAAAATTCCCACCTGCCGGGCAGCCTCGCCTGAGATTCCCGCATCAATTTCATCAAAGATCATCGTTGCGATTTGAATGTTTTCCGCAACAATCGATTTTATACAAAGCATCAACCGGCTTAATTCACCTCCGCTTGCCACTTTTCTCAACGGCTCAAACTTTCCCGAACTGTTTGCATCAAACAAAAATTCAATCTGATCGATTCCAAAACGGTTTAGTTCCGTCTTGGTAATCGCAATTTTGATGGCCGCATTCGGCATCCCTACCTGTTTCAACAATTGGTTTACTTTTTCTCCAATGGAAGGGATGACTTTTCTCCGGTTTGATGAGATGGTTGCAGCAAGCGTGCTCAAATCTTTCAGCAGGTTTTCAGACCGAAGATTTAGCGCCGAAATGGATTCATCCGTCTTTAAAACGGCCCGCAGTTTTTCGCCCAGTTCCTGTTGAATTGCAATCAATTCTGCTGTAGTCTGAACCTGATGCTTTTTCAAAAGCCTGTATCCAACGGCCATTCGTTCATTAATCTCGTTAATCCTTTGTTCATCGTACTGCATTGTATCATTCACCGAAGAAATTTCCTGCGCAATATCATCCAACTCGATCTGACAACTTTTAAGTCTGTCAACAATAGAAGAAATGACGGAGTCAAATTCCGTAAACGGCTGAAGCTGTTGCAACTGCTGTTTCAACAAAACCGTTACCGGCTGCTCACTTTCCTTGAGATCGAAATAAGCTTTAGCAAGCGATGTCTTGATCGATTCAGCATTACTCAGGATCTGCAGTTGCTGATCTAAATCCTCGAGCTCATTTTCTTTGAATCCTGCTTCTTCCAGTTCGCTAAACAAGAAATTGTTGTAATCGAGCTCTTTTTGAAACTGCACTTTCTGATCCTGCAAATTTCGCAACTGCTGCGTAATTTTTTTCCACTCCTCAAAAACGTTCCTGTAGCTTTTTAAAACGTCTGAATTCTGTGCTACCGCATCCACCACTTCGCGCTGCATATCCAGATCACCGAGTTCAATGGTATCAAATTGCTGATGCAGGTCAACAAGCGAAGAAGCCACAAACTTCATTTGCTGAAGACTGACGGGACTGTCATTAATAAAAGCCCTTGACTTGCCGGAAGGTGCAATTTCCCTTCTCAACAGAATCTCAGGTTGCACATCCAGGTCGCCGGCGAGAAGAAATTCTTCCACTGCCTTATCCTGAGGCATCAGAAAGCTGCCTTCAACAATACATTTTCTTCCCTCATACATTAAAACAGAAGAATCGGCCCGTTCACCCAGAATCAGATTCAATGCGCCCATCAAAATACTCTTTCCTGCGCCCGTTTCCCCCGTAATAACAGAAAGAGAATCAGGAAAACGGATATCAATCTGATCGATGATTGCATAGTTTTCAATATGTAAATGCTGAAGCATAATTTAGTTTGAAAGCTGCAAATTAGAAATAAAATTACGTTTTTAATTGCCGCTGCACCTTGCGATTCCCGATTTTGCTTTCTGATCAAGGGAATCTTTATATTCATGATCCTTCATCGCAAGGCATTGTTTATAGTAACGGATGGCAAGATCATTTCTTCCCTGTTTTTCATAAATCATTCCTATTTGCAGGGCTGCTCTTGCGGCAAAATATTCGGGCCGGGAAGCGCCGATCCGGATGGCGTATTCATACATCTTAATTGCATCGGAGTCACGCCCCATATCGTCATAAATTCTTGCAACCCGGTAGGCAAATTCCAGTTTTTCTTCGGGCAGGGAAAAGTCAGAAGCACTTTTTCCTACAAGAATCGACAAGGCTTCTTTATTGTATCCGCCATCGCTCAGCACACGGGCTTTTAGTAAAAGCATATTCGGCCAGCGGCCCGACTGAGCCTCTTTTTGGGCCTGCTTATCGGCATCCGTGATAAGATTTCCATGACTCAAAATATTCTTCCTGGCATTTTCCGCCGCTTCTGTATTTCCCTTCAGGTAATAACACCAACTAAGTTTATCATAAGCATCTTTTACATAAAATTTGCCCTTAAATCCGTTTAAAAAATTATGAAACGATTCAATGGCGTCATTCAACTGAAGGTGATGCAATTGAATATATCCCAACTCAAAATCCCAAACAGGTATTTTTAAATAAGCCGAAGAGCGGTTACGGTTTAAAATCACCTGCCTTGCATATTCCGACCGCTTATTATTGATAGCAAGATTACAGGCCATGTACGCAAGCAGGTGGTTGTTTACCACATCCAGATTATTCTGTGAGATATAGGTAAATACTTTATCCGGCTCATTTTTTATATAGAATAAAACATAGCAATAATAAAAACTTGCCTCATCGAAGAAAAGCTTTGCAAGCGGATCATCGCTGTTCAAAAATGCCTGCATTTGCTTTATTCCTTCTGAAATGGATCCTTTGATGCCGAAGATGCTGGCCATCCATTTATACCCGTCGGGAATAATACCGGCAACGACCTGCATCGGACCGTAGATCATATTGTTGGCGATAAAGGTGGGGAAGGATTTTTTATTGTCTTTGATCAGATTGAAAGCGCGCCGGAAATTCCAGGTTGCTGACCATTGCTTTCCAAATTTAATCTCCACACAGGCTTTCTGCAGGTAAACAATAGCCTTGGAAAAATTGTAGTAGGGAGAATTTTCAGGCCCGTCATCCAGCCGGCTGATCCTCCTGTCAAAATCAGGCATGAGGCGTTTAAAATCTGCCGGATCCTCATTAAAAAAAAGAATGTAGAAATCTATATAGCTGTCGAGTACTTCGGGAATGAGATTGTCCGGATTTTCAGCTCTTGCCTGCTTTACCAGTTTTGCTCCTTCCGCGAGCCTGAGGGAAGAAATATTTTCGTACGCTTTTTGACAGGTGCCGTTGAAATCAAATACTTTGGCAGCATTTACAATTGTGATAAAAAATAACAGAAATCCGGTCAATAAGGCATTCTTCATTGTACAATTCTAATTTACACTTTCGCTAAAGCCTGTCTATAAAAAAACAGGATGCCTTGTAGTAGCATCCTATCTAAAAAATCATATAGTAAAAAACTACTACTTAACTTCTGTACTGTTATTTAATTCATCATCTATCAGAATCCGTCCGCAGTTTTCACAGATGGTAACCTTTTTACGCTGACGGATTTCACTTTGTTTTTGCGGAGGAATGGAATTGAAACAACCGCCACAAGCATCTCTTTCAACCGGTACTACCGCTAAGCCGTTGCGGTAACTTTTCCTGATGCGGTCGTAAGAATACAGCAAACGTTCATCAGTACTTGATCTTGCATCATCCGAAAGTTTGTGGTAATAGCTTTCCTCTTTTTCAGTTTCATGAATAATCTTATCCAGTTCACTTTTCTTACCACCTAAAATCGATTCTTTATTTCCGATCTGTTTTTTTATTTCCTCCAACACATTCACTTTTCCTCTTAGAACCTCATTGGCATCGCGGATGTTTTTTTCCGCCAGTTCCATGTCGAGTTGCTGTGTTTCCAGCTCTTTGTTGATGGCTTCGTATTCGCGGCTGTTCTTTACATCTTCACTCTGCTTTTCATATTTTTTGATCATCGCTTCAGAATCACTGATGATCTGCTTTCTTTCTTCAATATACTGACCAATACCGTTAATCTCTTCCTCAATCCTGTTTTTACGGCTGTTTAAACCGTGTATTTCATCCTCAAGATCACTCACTTCCATCGGAAGTTCACCTTTAAGAATCTTTATTTCATCGAGTTTTGAATCAATTTTTTGCAACCTTACCAGTGAAGCCAACTTTTCTTCCACTGAATATTCCTTAACTGCTGCCATATATAGATGTATGTTTTTGCTTTTATGTGAATTGAATAACCGCTGACCGGAGAATTAAAAATAACTGACCGGATTGGTATTCACCTTCGTTTTTTGGATGGCAAAGGTAGGAAATTTAGTTTTTAAAATATCATAAAGAAGTTCTATAGTAAAATGTTCACTTTCTCCATGGCCAATATCGGCGATTACGAGCTTTCCGTCTGCATCAAAAAATTCGTGGTACTTGATATCCGAAGTAATAAAGATATCGGCCTGTTGGGAAATAGCAGTCCCGATGAGAAAACTGCCTGCTCCGCCACAAACTGCCACTCTTTGGATCTGCTTTTTTAACAACATTGTATGACGAATAACACTGACGGAAAACGCGGATTTCAGCTTTACCAGAAAATCACGTGCGGGAACCGGCTCAGCCAGCTCACCGACAATGCCCGCTCCTGCCTGTTGAAAAGTGTTTGACAAGGGAACGAGATCAAAGGCAACCTCTTCATAGGGATGGGCAGCGAGGAGTGCCGCCACAACCTGTTGTTGAAGATAAGAGGGAAGAATGACTTCTATCTTCGTTTCCGGCTCCTCATTGCGCCGGCCGATCTCACCGGAAAAGGGATTTGAACCTTGTAACGGCTTATAGGTTCCGGTCCCGGACGCATTGAAACTACACTCACTGTAATTTCCAATTTGGCCGGCTCCTGCCTCAAAAATTGCTACTCTTACTTTTTCCGCATTTTCATGGGGAACGAAGGTGAATAATTTTACCAGATCACCTTCTTTCGGAAGCAGTATCCTTCTGTTTATTAAACCAAGTTTGTCGGCAATCCTCGCGTTTACTCCCCAGAGGACGCTGTCGAGATTTGTGTGGATCGCATAGATAGCGATATCGTTTTTTATCGCCTTTATAACCGTCCGTTCAACATAATTTTTACCGGTTATTTTTTTTAGTCCCCTGAATATAACCGGATGATGCGATACAATGAGGTTTGCTCCATGTTCAATTGCTTCTTCCACTACCGCTTCTGTGGTATCGAGGGTGCAGATTATGCCTGTACATTGCCAATCGGCACTTCCGGTTAACAGTCCGGCATTGTCATAATTTTCCTGGAGCGCCGGTGGCGCAACGGTTTCCAAAAAACCGGTTACTTCCCTTATTTTCATGTTGCAATATAATCATTCATTAATCTAAAATAACAGACCGGGGTCTTTTAGATTTGCAAAATGGAAGCAGGAAAATATCTGAGCTATAATGGTGCGTTTCTACCGTCGGAAGAACCACTTGTTGGAGCGGCAAATTCTGCTTTCAGATATGGGAACGGATTTTTTGACACCCTCGTTTTGATTGGAAATAAAATCGTATTAGAAGAATATCATTTTCACCGCTGGAATGATTCTATCCACAAGCTGTGTTTTATTCGTGATAACCTTTGGAGCAACGAGCGCATCCGGGACGAGATCGTTAAAGTGGCGGTGAAAAACCACAGTTCGCGGTTTGTGCGGGTCCGCGTGAATTTTTTTGGAGGAAATGAGCCGCTTTTTTCGTCTGCAAACAAGCTCAATTTCATCATTGAAACTTATACTTTGAACGAGGATGAATGGCAGTGGAAAGAAGAAGGAATCTCGACCGGAATTTTCAGAAATGCACTAAAAATAAGAGATCGGTTTTCGCATCTTAAAACCAATAATTACTTATGTTACATCGCAGCTGCACATTATGCTGCCATCAACCATTTTGATGACGCGATTTTGCTCAATGAATCCGGAAACATTGTAGAAACCTGCGTAGCAAACATCTTCCTCATTAAAGAAAATAAAATATTTACACCGCCACTTTCTGAAGGTTGCGTGGAAGGCACAATGAGAAAATACCTGATCCGACAGCTAAGACTGCGAGGGCACGCAATCATAGAAAAACCGTTGTCTGAAACCGATATTTTTAACGCTGAAGAGGTGTTTGTTTCCAATGCGGTCAAAGGTTTGCGGCCAATAATACGTTGTCAAGAAAAGGAATTTTCGGCTTCACTGTGCAGGCAGATTTTTCAGACCATTGTTATTCCGCTATTTTCACCGGAAACCACCGTCTTATAACGGTCCTAACGGTAGATACAGCGGTCTTTCTAACCGTAAACTACACCTCCTTAATTTGCAATTAGCGGTTGCATCTTCCGCTAAAAACCTGAATAATTTTCAGTAATTATACTATTGAAATCCCTTCGTTTGTTTTACAATTTTACATCGTCAACAAATTGATGATCAAAAAAACAAACAAAATGAAAAAGTTAATCCTTACCTCCGCTCTGCTGCTCACAATTACTGCAGCCTTATTTGCTGGTCCGCGCAAAAACTCAACGCTTCTCAGCAGTTTAAATTCAGCCATGTCAGGCGCACAGCTAAAATGGCAGGAACGGGGAACGTATTCTCAGGCAAACCTGAATATACAGGGCAAAACCTATTCAGTTTTCAAAGATGAAAACGGTATTATCGGTTTTTCCGTTCACTATCTGCCGGGAGAAGTTCCAGCCGAGCTTACATCTTTGATCACTGCCAAATATCCGGGTGTGAAAATTCTTGAGGCCGTTCATTTTATTAAACGCTCCGGAGAAGAAACCGATTTTGTAATGGTACAACCAAAGAAAGCACTTTTGGTTTACGAGATTAAGAATGGCAAGGCCCGCTATTTTGGAAAAGCTTAGCTGTCTTCTCTGAACAATCTCCTTCACGTTTAATCTAAAATGTCATGCGACTCCTGATTATTCTACTGTCCCTGCTCCTGTTTCGCCCTGCGATGGCCGCGGGCAACAAAACCGATAAAGCCGTGATAAAGTGTTTTGCCGAGTACATAGGAAATCAGAATGCCAAATTAAAGACGAATATCCGGATAACCAGGGTTTCCTACGGCAAGGTTGAACTCAAGGGAATTGCAATTAATACGGGAAAGAAAAAAGGAATTATTTTTTGGTGTAATCCAAACAACTATTCCATGGAAACGGGGCTGTTACGACAAAAATTGCATAACACGCACACCGTAAACTGCTGCCTCATATTCATAGATGAGGAAGGCAATGCAGTGAGTTACATCGTTATGGAATCGACGCAGTCTTATTGCATCTACCGGCTGATATCACCGGGAAAGCTGAAGCTGAAAAAAACAATCTTTAAACTTTGAGCAGCGAAAACCCGTCTTTCGAAGATGGGTTTTCTATTGCACTAACTGTAAAGCAGATTCTTTATGTGCAGCAATGTGATCGCTCTTATCGCTCTTTATTTCGTATTGCGGTTCCCTGGGAGATGCATGATGGGTGTAGCCTTTGTAATCGAAGTTTTGGGTATGAATCCTGATTATTTTTCCCGTTACATATCCTGCTTCTGAATTCCATTTTACGTGATCCCCTATTTTGAATTTCATGGCTTTAGATTTTTAAATGACACTTCCAAATCTACTGCCGGAATTTGTTATTCCAGGTTTTAATGATGGTGTCACTGCTATTGGCCATTGCACCGGCTCTGTTTGCCAGGCCGGGTAAAACAAAACACAACTTATATCTGCAGCTAAAATCCGTTGCTTCATCCGATCAATTAAATTGGAAGGATGAAGACAATTACCGGACGGCTTCATTTGATCTGTCCGGGAAATCGGTTTCAATATTTGAGGATAAAGACAATCAGCAATTGATTGGTTTTGATATTCCATATGATTTAAATAAAATACCATCGTCAATTACTGAAGCAGTTGCAAAGAAATATCCCGGCAGCTCAATCGCTGATGCGGTTCATTACATCGATGAAAATGGAAACGAATATGATTATGCGATGATAAAACAAAAAAAAGAAAACCTTGTGTTTCGGATCAAAAAAGGTAAAGCAACCTATTTTGGAAAATCAACTGACGCCAGCGATATTCATTCCGGCTTCCCTAATTGAGGAAACGATTTAAAACATCGTTTATGAAACGGTTAATTTTATTGATTTTTCTTTTCGTTTGTATTCAGCAGTACGCAGTAGCGAGGGGAAAAAGCGATCAACGCGCAGTTAAATTTTTCAGGAGTTACAAACACAATTTAAGAAACGCAAAAGCGTTCAAAACAGAATGTTACAAGAACGCCGACCTTAATGTCTTTGAGATACAGCGAAAGAAAAACAGCAAATTCCTTTTCCGGATAAATGAGATCAATATTCCAGATGAAGCCGAATCATCAATAGCTTTAGCCTTTCCCGGATTTCAGTTGGAAGGTTACTACCTGCTCCTCACGAATGACAGCAATTGTAGTTTTGCGATTTTGAAAAAAGATCGCCACTATTTCCTGCTAAAAATGGTCGACCTGCAAAACGTTCGCATCATCAAAACAGAAAAGTCACATCGATAACCGGAAAGAGAATTAGCCTTTGCTTGAGTATGATTAAAAAGGCGGTCTCCATATTGGAACCGCCTTTTTTAGTGACCCCGTCAGGATTCAAACCTGAAACCT
>JAFAEW010000005.1 GCA_023423835.1 Bacteroidota bacterium
TCACATCCTGGGGCTGGAGAAGGTCCCAAGGGTTCGGCTGTTCGCCGATTAAAGTGGCACGTGAACTGGGTTCAGAACGTCGCAAGACAGTTCGGTCCCTATCTGTGGTGGGCGTTAGTAAATTGAGTGGACATGCTCTTAGTACGAGAGGACCGGAGCGTATGTACCGCTGGTGTATCTGTTGTGCCGCCAGGTGCAGTGCAGAGTAGCTATGTACAGACAGGATAAACGCTGAAAGCATCTAAGCGTGAAACCTTCCACAAGATGAGTTTACTTTTAAGGGTCGTCAGAGACGATGACGTTGATAGGCTACAGGTGTAAAGCTGGCAACAGCAAAGCCGAGTAGTACTAATTACCCGTACGCTTTAATTTTATTTCTTTTTATTAAAAGAAAGACCTTACTCTTTATTGAAAATCGATCCCAATATGTACATTATTATGCTTCATTTTATTCTGGTGAAGTATTGAATGATTTATGGTGGTTTTACCGGGGGTGTTCACCTCTTCCCATTCCGAACAGAGAAGTTAAGTCCCCCATGGCCGATGGTACTGCAATATCATGTGGGAGAGTAGGTAGCCGCCGTATTTATTTTTAAAGCCCTTTCAGACGATCCTGAAAGGGCTTTTTGTTTACCTGACAGCCATATCCTCCCGCAACCGTTGAAAATCTTTCTCCGCTAAATCACTCACCTCCCAAACGACGGTATTCTAATCATCCCGCTCAGTTTAATAAAGAAAATTTCCCGTTACCAGAGGTATTAACTGGTTTTTTTGCTCCATGAAATCTGGCTGTTTTTCGGGCCGTTTTGTTAAAAGAATAAAAATGGACTAAAATTTGATGTTTTTTTCAAATTTTAATATTTTCATAACCAAAAAATGTTAAACCTTATGAGAAAAACATTATTTTTCTTCTTGCTGGTTTTTTTTGCCTATACGGCCCGGGCACAAAAAGGTACTACCGTTTCGGGACTAATTACCTCAGCCGATGGTAATCGTCCGCTGGAAAAAGTAGTCGTCTCAGAACTGGGCGTAAAAAATTCGACTTTAAGCGACGAAAATGGCAATTATTCTATCACTCTTCAGACAAGCCCTGCCACGCTTTCATTTTCCTATGTGGGATTTTCGGTGGCAGAAATGAAAGTAGGAAACGCGACCGTACTCAACATTTCACTTTCTCCCCAAACATCCAACCTTGATTCGGTGGTTGTAACCGCCCTTGGTATCAGAAGAGAATTGAAAAGTCTCGGCTATGCTTCCCAGGAAGTAACAGCAGACCAGTTAACGCAATCCCGCCAGTCAAACCTGCTATCGGCTCTGCAGGGAAAGGTAGTTGGCGCAACGATCTCCAGCACCGGAGGCGGTCCCGGCCAGGGCACAAGCATCCTCATACGAGGCATCAATTCTCTGGATCCCGGTCAGGGTAGTCAACCGCTTTTTGTAATAGATGGATTGCCCGTTGATAATAGTACCTCCACTTTCGGAACTACCGGAGGCAGAGGCGTTCAGATGTCTAACAGGATCGGCGATATTAATCCAAACGACATAGAAACGGTAAATATCTTAAGAGGGGGCGCTGCAACAGCACTGTATGGACTGAGGGGAGCAAACGGAGTGGTTGTAATTACCACGAAATCCGGAAGAGCGGGTCAATTACGGATTAACCTTACCTCGAGTTATTCTATTGATCAGGTGAATAAATATCCCGACGTGCAACTAAAATATACACAGGGATATTTGGGTGAATATGACAGCACCAGTTTCTGGCCGGCCTGGGGACCAACAGTTGAAGAAGCAAGACGAATTGATCCAACCCATCCTGCAACGCTGGAAAATAATTGGAAACGCGCCTACAATACCGGCCATTCTTACCGCAATTCTGTTAACTTTTCGGGCGGATCAGACGTTGCCAACTTTTCCGCTTCAATGGGCTATAACAGACAGGACGGGCTGATACCATTTACTTATTACCAGGACATTTCCACTAAATTATCCGGACAACTGAGATTCAGCGAAAAGTTTAAAATGAATTCATCGGTCTATTACACCAATACGGTTGGTAACTTTTATGATGCAGACCGCTATAATGAAGAACTGGCATATTGGGCTCCAAGATGGGATATCCGGGATTATGTAAAACCCGATGGAACCGAAAAAACCTATGGC
Source organism: Bacteroidota bacterium (assembly GCA_023423835.1). GTDB lineage: Bacteria > Bacteroidota > Bacteroidia > Chitinophagales > Chitinophagaceae > JAFAEW01. The sequence continues at coordinate 2,164 of JAFAEW010000005.1, forward strand.
AATGGGAATGCGATCTACATCGCCTCCACCAACAAATTCAAATCAAATGTGGATCATGTGATCGGTACCGTGAATTTTGCGTATAGCCCCTTCAAATGGCTTACCGCCACCTATTTGCTTGGAATGGATACTTATAGTGATGCGAGAACGGCAACAGCACCGGGACCAAGAGGCGTGCCCGATGAATTCATTGAGGAAGATAACGGTTTGGGATTTGTACACGAATACCGGATCAACTATCGGCAAATCAATTCAAATCTCTTGTTAACTTTTGACAAAACCTGGAATGATAAATTTCAAACAACCCTCCGGATAGGCAACGACATCCTCGACAGAACTACAAATAATGTTGCGGCAGAAGGTGATGAGCTCGATGTCTGGAACCTTTTTAATCTCAGTAATGCAAAAGTTGTTTCTATCTCTCAGTATAAGGAGAATTACAGGATTTTGGGATTATACGGTGATCTTACCCTGGGGTGGAACAACTATCTTTATCTGAATCTCACGGGCAGAAACGACTGGACGTCGACACTGGAAAAGGACAACCGCTCCTTCTTCTATCCCTCCGCTTCGCTGAGCTATGTGTTTAGCCAACATCTCAACCTGCCTTCCTGGATAAATTACGGAAAATTGCGCGCTTCCCTCGCCGGTATCGGAAAGGACGCGAAGCCATATAAAACAAGTATTGTCTACACGCCTTCTTTCAGTGCACCCATAAACGGCGTAATCGGCTGGACGAGAAACGGCTCGGCCGGGCTCTCAACTTTAACGCCCGAACGCACCACAGGATTTGAAATTGGTACGGACCTCGGATTTTTCCACGACCGGCTGGCACTGAATTTCACCTGGTATAAGAGCAACTCAAAAGATCAGATCATTCCCGTTTCCGTAAGCCAGACGACCGGATTTACCGATATCACCTTAAATGCAGGAGAGATTGAAAACAAGGGAGTTGAAATTACACTCAGAGGTAAACCGGTTGTTTCCAAAAATTTCAAATGGGATATCATTACTAATTTTTCTGCCAACAGAAACAAGATTCTCTCGATCTATCCCGGCTTGTCTGAAATTGTAATAGGTAGCCAGTTCGGATATTCCAATTCAACCGTCACCATGAAGTATGTTCCCGGACATTCTGCCGGAGACATTTACGGAACGCCATGGACGAGGTATCAGGACGATAAGGATCCATTTTATTCCGACAAAAACCAACCATTACTTATCGGGGAAGACGGCTTTCCAGTACTTACTTCAAGAACTACACAGCGGATTCTTGGAAATTCTTATCCCAAATGGCAGGGTTCTATCGGTAATAGTTTCACCTACAAAAATTTCAGCCTTTACTTCCTTTGGGAAACTAGGCAAGGATTGCAGAAATATAACCAGTTCGCCAATTTCATGGCGGCCTTCGGCGAATCCGCCATCACGCTGAACCGCGATCAAACAATCGTTTTCGACGGGGTTTTAGCGGATGGAACGCCAAATACAAAACCGGTTTATCTCGGACAGGGTGTGGGACCCGATGGCGTAGATTACGGAGCAGGATATTATAGAAATGTTTACAGGGGAATTTCGGAAGTTTTCGTGCAGGACGCTTCCTGGGTGAGATTGCGCACAGCCTCTCTTTCCTATAATCTTCCTGCTGAATGGTTCAAAAACTCGTTCGTAAAAAATATGGCAGTAAGCATTACCGGAAACAACCTGTTACTATTTACGGATTACGACGGGTTTGATCCTGAATCTTCCTCAAGTCCCGCCGGAAGTACTGCCAATGGGTTCGCCGGATTTACTTATCCCGCCCTTCGCAGTTATATCTTAACCTTAAATATCGGATTCTAAAATCATCACCATGAAGAATAAAATTATTTTTCCAACTTTATTGCTGTTCATCACCGTGATGACCGGTTGCCAAAAATTTCTCGACATCAACGAAAATCCCAATGCTGCCGAAGAACCACCAATTAATGGGTTGCTGGCAAATACTACTTATACTACTGCATTTAATGTTTTTAATGTTAGTGACTGGACCTCTTATTATACGCAGTACCTCGCCTCCTCCAGCCCCGGCAGCGACAATGATGTGTACGCTGATGTAAATGCAAGCGGCACCTGGAATGCCTTGTATAATACAATGACTGATATCTACGACATGAAGAGGTTTGCCGGCGCAAAAGGCCTTAACGCATACGTCGGTATTGCCGATATCCTCATGGCACTTCATCTGAATACTGCAAGCAATGTCTGGGGCGATATTCCTTATACGGATGCGTTTTTGGGTGTGAGTAATATTACGCCCGTATACAACGATCAGCATGCCATTTACGATACCTGTATCCGGTTATTAGATGAGGGAATCGCGTCGCTGCAATTGTCTTCCGAAGATGAAGAGGTTGATGGTCCGAGTGATTTCATTCATGCCGGTGACAAATCTGCCTGGATCAAAACGGCCCACGCTTTGAAAGCAAGAATGCTCAACCAACTGAGTAAAACCGCTTCTTATGATCCTGCCGCCGTGCTGTCTGAACTCTCACAGGCCTATACATCCAACGATGATGATGCTCAGGTTACCTCTTTTGCAGTCCGCAATCCATGGGCACAGGTAGCAGTTAATAATGCCGGATTGCTGCTCGATGGATGGATGTCTTCCTACTTTGTAAATGCTACAAACGGCACAACCTATGGGGTATTTGACCCGCGTTTGCCCTTGATTGCCTCCCTCACCAAATATGGTGATTACCGCGGTACGCCCAACGGAAAGGGAAGGATCGGAACGGGCACCGAAGATGAAGAAAGCTACCTGCCCACTGATGGCTGGTATTCGAGTACAAATAGTCCCTTGCAGATTGTTACCTATTCTGAATGTAAATTTTTAGCTGCCGAGGCCTCCTTCCGCAATAATGACAAGGCCACTGCCTATGCCAGCTATCTTGAAGGAATTAGAGCAAATATGCAGAAAATGGGTCTGCCGGAAGATTCCATTAATAATTATGTCAACAACCCGGTTATAAGTGTGGGCGAAGGAAGCATAACCCTGCAACTGATAATGAAAGAAAAATATGTTGCCTGCTTCTTAAGCCCGGTTACCTGGGATGATATGAGACGACTTGATTACCAGTACAAAGATTTTACACTCCCCGTAAATGCGGTGATCAATACGTTTATCAGAAGAATGAACTACCCGACGGTTGAGTTGTCGACCAATGGCGGAAATGTTCCAACCGTTTCTGTTACCGATCCATTATGGTGGGATCAGTAGCAGGAAAAAAGGCGAAAACGGGGAAGCTGCTTTTTGGCGGCTTTCCCGTTTTCCTTTCAATCGGGCAGCAAACAGGGGAAATCGTTTATGCAACAACCAGTCCGGGCAAACGGTGACAGTTGCAAACGTTGAAGCTGTCGAAAAAATCAACGATTTGAAAAAAGATTTTAGACCTTAGCGGTTTCCGCACAATTGTTACTATGAGCTTGATGCACATCCTGGGATATTTTGCTGCTTCCTTAATAGGAATTTCACTGGGGTTGATCGGCGGTGGAGGTTCGATTCTCACCGTTCCGGTTTTAGTCTACTTATTTGGCATCTCGCCCATTCTGGCCACTTCTTATTCACTTTGTGTTGTCGGCACTACGAGTCTTGTAGGCGCGTTTAACTATCAAAAAAGGGGACTTGTAAGCTTTAAAACTGCGCTATTATTCGGCCTTTCGTCCATTACAACTGTGTTTCTTACGCGAAAGTTATTAATTCCGCTCATCCCGCCAACGCTAGGGCGGATCAACGGATTCGTAATTTCAGCCTCGCTGGTCATCATGATTCTGTTTGCCATTTTAATGTTGATTGCTTCCTTAAAAATGATTCGAAGCAAAACCCACCAGGAATCGCATGTTGCCGATCCTAAACTTCGGATTCCCACACTTCTCCTTTATGGCGTCCTCATTGGATTGGTAACGGGAATTCTGGGAGCCGGCGGCGGCTTTTTAATTATCCCAACACTGGTATTGCTGCTTAACCTTCCGATGAAAAAGGCCGTCGGCACTTCTTTACTCATCATTGCCATGAATTCCCTCATCGGATTTTTGGGCGATATCGGACATTTTAAAATTGACTGGCCTTTTTTAGCCGTCATTACCGGCATTGCCATTTTTGGAATATTCCTCGGATCTGCGGTAGCGAAAAGGACGGAAGGGTTTAAACTAAAAAAGGGATTCGGCTGGTTTGTCTTATTGATGAGCGTTTTTATCATAATCAGCGAAATAATTGGAAGTTAGCTGGCATCATTATTTTTTTAGAAGCAAAAATGGAAGAACGGCCAAAAATAAAAATTCCACTGTCAGCAGCCGATAAGATCATGGAAGCAGTGGCCCTGCTGTTGTTGCTGATTATGTGGGCGGCGATTCTTTTAACCTACAGTCACTTGCCGCAACAGGTTCCGCTGCATTTCAATGCCAGTGGCGAGATTGACCGGTATGGAAGTAAGGCTGAATTGTTCATCGTTCCCGCTATTGCTACGCTTTTGTATATCGCCCTGTCTTTTCTGAATGATTATCCGCATGTTTTCAGCTACATAAGAAAGGTACACCGGCGCAATGCGAGGATACTTTATACCAACAGTACAAAGATGCTGCGGATGTTGAAACTGAGTTTAATGATAATTTTTTGCGCAATTGTCTTCTTCAGCTTCCGGGCAGCTTTCAACGGAGCCGGGTTGGAAAAATGGTTTTTACCGGTAGCGATCGTTCTCGTGCTTTTACCGAATTTGTATCTTCTGCGGAAGCCAAAATAGTTTTCGCGTTATACCTTATTCCAACAAATCTTTTATTGCGGTTGCAGTTCTTTCCGGATGAAGGATCATCTCATTATGCGGATCGGACTGAAGAAAAATAAATCTTCTGTCGGGCAAAATCATAGCAGAATTGCCGCATCGTTGTTCCTTCGAAAAGAGGAGCCGGTGCAAAGTTTTGGTAGTATCAATGATAATCTCGTTATTCCACTTTATTATTTTGTTGGCCCGGTTTCCCGGTTCCCGGAATTCGAAAAAGGAAAGCTGCGGTCTGGCTTCCATAGCCTTTTTCAGGTGTTCCTGGCCGTATTTTATCCGGCTCCTTATTTCTTCCTCACCTTCGGTTTTGTCCATTATAATCCAACAAGCGCCGTTGTTGTAATGATAGCGGATGAGAATTGTATCCTTTATTTCATTTGAATATTTATTCAGAAATCCGATAACCTCGTTATACGTTTGTTCATCCAATTTACCTTTTCTAAAATCCGAGGTGGAACGTTCGTCGATCTGGCTTAGGCCAACATTCAGGATGGAAGTGAAAAGGAAAAACAGCACGCATTTCTTGCCGGTCATAGAATTGGTTTGTTTTTGTAAGAGCGGTTACGCAAATTAAAACGGGAAGATAGTGGAAATTGCGGATCCGAAAAAGTAAAGGCTCAGCCGATCAGTCTCTTGAATGTTCTGTCCAGATCAGTTTCGTTGTATCATATCCGACAGCGCCGGCAATTTTCAAATATTCATTTTTCACGTTTGTGGGAATGGATTTTTCACGCGAGAGTATCCACAAATAACTGAGATCATTTCCTGCCACGAGTGCGTACCGGTATTCGGGATCCAGTGCGATGACATTATAACCCGAATAAAAAGGACCGAAGAACGACACCTTCAATTTGCCGCTACTTCTATCGCCTCTGAAAACCGCTTTTCCCGTTGTTGAACGCCACTGATGATTTAAATAGTCATATCCTTTATTTAAAACTTTTATTGAGCCATCTTCATTTAAAGAGTAATCGGCGGTAACATTATTCAGATTTTTTTCAAACCTGTAATTGAGTCTTGCAATCTCGTACCACTTTCCGAGATATTTTTTGGGTTTGAAATCAGAAACCGCTTTCGCCCGTTTCGGCATAGAAGGCCTGGTTTTCAACCATACAATCGTCGCTGCGAGCAATACCGCTCCTCCGGCAATCATGTATTTTTTGTTCATGCTTCAGGATATTCAATTTTGATACCAAAGGAGCAGACGATAATCGCTACAGTAAATACATATCTGCCGAACGGCCTGCAGAGTGGCTGTTCAATGGCAAACCCGGTGAACGTGCCGGTGGTGACTTTGACAACCGTTACAGTCAGCGCGGTGTGCAGTGGGCGGTAAACCGCATTGCAAAAGATGCAGGGATCATCAAGGAAGTAAGCGTACACACCTTGCGCCATACCTATGCCTGCCACCTGCTGGAAGATGGTATGAACATCGTAACGCTCAAAGAACTTATGGGTCACGCCAACATAGAAACGACGATGGAATACCTGCACATCTGCCAGTTGGATGACCGTAAAATGTTCAGTCCCTTAGACAGCCTCTTTGCCCGATGCGCCCCGCTCTTGAAGTAGCCGATGTGCTGCAAAGGCTGGGTAGTGGAAGAGAGGAGATTGGACTGAACTCACATCAGTTAAGGACACTGCGAGCCATAGA
>JAFAEW010000050.1 GCA_023423835.1 Bacteroidota bacterium
ATCGGCCATGCGTTCGGTCCCAACTCCTGGGAGGCGATGGACAACTATATAAAACTCGATGAATTGCTGGGAGCATTTTTCAAATTTCTCGATAAGGAGATCGGAGCTGGCGAATATTCGGTTTTCCTGACCGCGGATCATGGCGTAGCACATGTGGCAGGATTTAGTTCCGAACATCGCTTACCGGGCGGTCTCGTAGAAAACAGCCTTTCAATGAAAAATCTGAATGCCGGATTAAAGCAGAGATTCAACATCGACAGCGCCATCATCGCCTTTGAAAATTATCAGCTTTATCTTAATCATCCTGCTTTCATCGGAAAAGAAAATGAGCTGGAGGCCATAAAATCTTATCTGATTCAACAAATTCTGCCACTCGAAGGTGTTGCACAGGTAATTGACCTTTCAACAGTAAAATCACAGCCTTTGAATGAGAAACAGGCGAGTCGATTTGCCAACGGGTACAATCAACTCAGGAGCGGCGATCTGCAGGTAATTCTGAAACCAGGCTATATGTCAGGATCGGGAAAGGGAACTACCCATGGATTGTGGAATCCTTATGATGCACATATCCCCTGCCTCTGGTACGGCTGGGGAATCAAAAAAGGAAAGACTACCCGTGAAACTTACATGACCGACATCGCAGCTACGGTAGCAGCTTTATTACATATTCAAATGCCAAACGGCTGTGTGGGCAATGTGATTGATGAACTGATAATGAATGAGAAGTGACGGGTGATAGAAAATAACCTTTGACATGATCAATAAGAAAAAGCTCGTTGTTTTGACAGGAGCGGGCATCAGCGCCGAAAGCGGATTACGCACCTTTCGCGACACCGGCGGCCTTTGGGAGGGCTACAAAATTGAAGATGTAGCCACGCCGCGTGCATGGCAGAAAAACCGGGCACATGTTCAGGAATTTTATAATAAGAGAAGAAAAGAGGTAGCGAAAGCCAAACCGAATGCGGCGCATTATGGTTTGGCCGAACTTGAGAACGATTTTGACGTAACCATCATCACTCAAAATATCGATGATCTTCATGAACGTGCGGGCAGCAACAATGTTCTGCACCTTCATGGGGAAATCTTCAAAATGAGAAGTGATAAAAATTCAAAGCTGGTTTACGACATTCATGACGATATTCCTCCGGATGCAAAGGCAGAAGACGGCGGGTTTTTACGGCCGCATGTGGTTTGGTTTGAAGAATCGGTTCCAATGATGGAATCTGCCATGGATTACGTGCTGCAGGCAGATATCTTTGCGGTGATCGGAACTTCACTGATTGTCTATCCCGCGGCCGGATTGGTAAGCTTGGCGCCGGTTTCAGCTCCAGTCTTTATCGTGGATAAGGAGATTCCATTCATCGAATCAGATAGAATTATTGAAATAAAAAAGGTCGCCACAGAAGGTATCCTCGATCTCAAAACGCAATTGCTGGCAATGAAATGAAGTTAAGCGCTCCCGCTTTGTTCAGTTTTCTTTTGCAATAAATCGCCTTCACTAAAGCCGTTAATTTTCGCTTTCTTTATCGCTTTGGCCTGACATCAAAGTCCTTTTTTAATTAACTTCGCGCCAATTTTTTTGCTATGTTAATTGGCTTTAATAATCTCACTTTCGAATTTGGGGCGCGTGCCATTGTTGAAAATGCGAGCTGGCATATTCATCCGGGAGAAAGGATTGGATTGGTGGGATATAATGGAACGGGAAAATCGACCCTCTTAAAACTGTTTGCCGGAGAATACCAACCATCTTCGGGCACGGTTGAAAAAGGCCGGAACACCACGATTGGATACCTGCACCAGGATTTATTGAGTTTTGACACCAACGATTCAATTCTTGAAGTGGCGATGGGTGCGTTTGAAAAAGTAAAATCGCTGGAAAAAGAAATTGAACTGCTTGGAAAGCAACTGGAAAATTCAGACAGTCTTCCGCCGGCAGAGCAGGAAGAGATCCTACATGCATATTCAGACCGCTTGCAGGAACTGGAAATTCTTGGCGGATATGATATTCATCACAAGACAGAAGAAGTATTACAGGGTTTGGGATTCGAAAACTCTTCCTTGCACCGACCTTATAAAGAATTCAGCGGAGGCTGGCGGATGAGGGTGTTGCTGGCAAAAATGATCCTGCAGCAGCCCGATGTTTTACTGCTCGATGAGCCGACCAACCACCTCGATCTTCCTTCGATCGAATGGCTCGAAAAATATCTTCAGCGTTACAAGGGAAGTGTGGTAATTGTAAGTCATGACAAGTATTTTTTGAACCGGATGGTCAACAAGATCGTTGAAATTTATCAACAGGAACTGCACATCTATTCTGGCAATTATGAGTTTTATGAGAAAGAGAAAGCATTACGGATAGAAATGCAGCAACGGGCTTACGAAAACCAGCAGGAATACATTCGCCAACAGGAACGGTTTATTGAAAGATTCAGGGCAAAGGCTACAAAGGCGGCGGCTGCTCAAAGTGCAATGAAAAGATTGGACAAGCTTGATAAAATTGAACAGGTGGAAATTGAACGTCCCAATCTGAGGATAAATTTTCAGGTCGACAAGCAACCGGGTAAGATCGTTGCAACCCTGATCAATGCAACAAAAAAATTTGGAGATAATCTCATTGTTGAAAATGCTTCGGCAGAAATTGACAGAGGCGACAAAATTGCTCTGATAGGTGCCAACGGCAAAGGAAAGTCCACACTTTTGAGAATGATTGCGGGAACCGAACCTTTTGCAGGCGAAAGAACCTGGGGACATAATGTGCAAGAAAGCTTTTACGCGCAGCATCAGTTGGAAGCCCTCGATATTGAAAATACAATACTCCAGGAGATGCAACTCGCAGGAACGGGAAAAACCGAGCTCGAACTAAGATCTTTACTCGGATGCTTTTTGTTTTCAGGCGATGATGTTGAAAAAAAGATCAAGGTTTTGAGTGGAGGTGAAAAAGCAAGGGTAGCGCTATCAAAAGTAATCAGCAGCAAAGCGAATTTCCTTATGCTCGATGAGCCCACCAACCACCTCGATATGCATTCTGTGGAGTTGTTGTCAGACGCTTTGAGAAAGTACGAAGGCACGCTGATTCTGGTAAGCCATGACCGGTATTTTATTTCTAAAACCGCCAACACAATCTGGGAGATCATCGATAACCAGCTTTATATTTTCAAGGGTCCTTACGAGGAATATGTTGAATGGAAAGAGAGAAAGGCCAAAGCAGAAAAGCCTTCTGAAACTACAGAGGAAAGACCATTGGAAACTGTAACCGTTCCCAAAAAAAATCCGAATAACAATCAGAATAATCAGCAGAAAAAAGAGTTGCAAAACCTCAGAAGGAAATTTTCAAAGCTTGAAGAGGAATTGAATGAGCTGAATCAGAAAAAGACACAACTCGAGCTGAAGCTTGCCGATCCACAGATCCTTTCAGACAAACAGAAATTTTACGAACAGGAAAAATCCTATCAGGCCTTATTAACTAAGATCGGAGATACCAACCGATCCTATGAGGCGCTGTTTGAGCAAATAATGGTTTTGGAAGAATAACCGGTAGTAGGCTTCAGATTTTTTGAAATCAAACCGGCTGTTGAATAGCCGGTTGTTTTTTGATTTATCCTCTTCTTGCGGAAGCAGGTTTTCGTTGCTGTTTTCCAATCACTTCAGTCTCAAATAAAAAATTTTTCGGTCTTGGATTAAAAGTCAATAATTATTTTGGAAGATAACTGTCAGGATGTATTTTTGCGCCGGAGAGATGGCAGAGCGGTCGAATGCGGCGGTCTTGAAAACCGTTGACTGTCACAGGTCCGGGGGTTCGAATCCCTCTCTCTCCGCACTGAGGAGTTGCACCATGCAACTCCTCTTTTTTTTCATATAATTATAATGTAATAAGGTATCGTCTTTAAAAGACAACCGTTGTTATTAAGGTTATAAGGTTTGCTTCTAAATAGGGGAAAAACTTCGCTATTAAGGTAATAAGGTTGGGTGTTTAGACAGAAAGTGCGAAACAAAAAATGAGCACCAAACCGGAAGTCCTAACCTTATAACCTTCATAATACGAACTATAAGTATCTACAACCAAACCTTATAACCTTATTCCATCAACGCAAGCCGAAGCCTTCTGAGATTATAAGGTTATAAGGTTATTTTTTGGAAGACGGTCAGCGTAATTATTAAGGTTATAAGGTTTGCTTCTAAATAGGGGAAAAACTTCGCTGTCAAGGTTATAAGGTTGGTTGTTTAGACGGAAAGTCCGAAACAAAAAATCAGAACCAAACCGGAAGCCCTAACCTTATTACCTTCATAACACGAACCATAACTGTCGACAACCAGACCTTATTACCTTATTCCTTCAACACAAGCCAAAGGATCCTGAGATTATAGGGTCATAAGTCTCTTTTCTCTAAAACGCTATCAATTGTTATAAAGGTTATTGTTTGAAGCCAAACTTTTTTTCTAAACCCCGCCGGTGCATGGCGTGTTTTATTGCCCGCTCCCTAAAAGCCTCATTGTATTTTCATCAGGCCGGCCCTGAAAATATTTATTGAGTACCTCCTGAAAAACCGGGTCCGAATTTTCGACGAGAGAAAACAGGGTCATTGAAGAATGCAGTTTTGCATCATCAGGAAAACCGAATATTTCGTTTGGCGTTTTGCCATTGAGTTTTAATAAAGCAGTGCTGATTTCTATCAATCTTTTCCCTAAAACGGGATCCCTCAAAAAAGCTTCCGCTTCATTGAAGTTTTTTATGGAATAATATCTTGCCGTGTCCGACCTTCCCAATCCGGACAATTGCGGAAAGATAAACCACATCCAATGACTTCGTTTCCTTCCGTTTTTTATTTCCTCAAGGGCAGTCTCAAAAATACCTTTCTGAGCATCGTGAAAACGTGAAAGATCAAAGTGCATAGTTATATTTTTGGAAGGTTCAGCAATCCGGTCCAACACAAATTTTTCAGTCCCACCTCTCAATACTTCCATCTTACGAAAGCCTCCATCGCGGCATATTTGGTAAGTCCGAGTTCGGCATACATCTCGGCGGTATTGCTGTTTCTGTCTTCGGCCCGTTGCCAGAATTCGCGGGTATCTGTGCCCTGGAACGGGACCATATCTTTCTGACTCTGATGAATAAAAATGCCATGTCGCTTTTTCACAACCTGATCGGGACTCATTGGAATCGCCATTTCAATGTCTGCAATATCCCACTCCTGCCATGCACCTTTGTACAGCCAGACCCAGCAATCTTTCAGCCACTCGTCTCCTTCCTTCTTAATCCTCAGAATGCTTTCCATTACGATATCGAGACAGACTTTATGCGTGCCGTGCGGATCGGCAAGATCGCCTGCACAGTAAATCTGCTGAGGCTTAATCTGTCGCAACAATTCAACTGTCAAACGGATATCTTCCTCTCCCATCGGCTTCTTTTCGATGGTTCCCGTTTCATAGAACGGAAGGTTTTGAAACTGCCAGTGCCCCTCCGGAAGGCCAACATAACGGCAGGTTGCCCTTGC
>JAFAEW010000079.1 GCA_023423835.1 Bacteroidota bacterium
TTGCAGAGGAATTTTCGAAGTCACAGGCCGAGTTAAACGGACTTCATTATACCGTTTTCAGTATCAGAAAAGTGCAGATCATTCCGCTTCAACCCGGAACGATTGAACTGGGAAATGCCTACGTTCAAAATATTATTCCGCTGCTGCATGCTGATGGATCGGGAGTGGAAAACTATTCAATAACACTTCAAAATGATCCCGTAAAACTTGAGGTATTGCCGCTGCCGGCTGCGAAAAAACCCCAGGATTTTTCCAATATTCTTGGCGATTTTTCCATCCACGCGGCGGTTGACACAAACAAGGCAGAAGTTGGCCAGAATATAAATCTCACCGTTACCATTAAAGGCACGGGAAATGTTGCAGGCATTCAGCTTCCGCACATCAACTGGCCCAAAGGGATCGAACATTTTGAAGCGCTTGACAGCCAGAAAATTGATCAGGACGATTTTCCGTTGTCCGGTTCAAAAACCTTTATCATTCCGTTTATAGCCAATAAAGCCGGCGACTTTGAAATTCCCAAAATTTCCTATTCTTATTTTAATACAAAAGATAATTCTTATGAAACCATTACAACGGCTGAAATTCCGTTCGTGGTTTCTCCGGTGCAATTGCAAACCACTGTAAACCTCGTGTCAACAGAGGAAGTTTCGAACCGTAAATATCTTTGGATCATCGCGGTTATCGCACTTCCTGTACTGATTTTTCTGATCGTTGCTGCACGGAAAAAACCGGAAAAGGACGATCCCGATCCCGCTTCTCCCGAAAATGGCGAAATGAAAGACGGGCCGGTGGAAGATCAGACGTTTGACATCATAACGGCTTTAAACGAACTGGGCGCCGCTACGAGAAGAAACGATTTTTTAGTGATGGCGAAATCCTTTTTGATCAGGGTTTTGCAGGAAAAATTAAATACGGCGGAAACCTCGGAAATCGAATTGATCGGGAAACTCAGAGGGCAGGCACAATTTGCAGAATATTACCATGACTGTGAAAAAATCTTTGCGGTCTGCAATGAAAATTTATATGCTTTGCAACGGGATGAAAACGTGTCGGAGAAGGTGTACTATTGTGTTACGTCGGTTGTAAAAAAAATGTACAATATCTAGTCGGTGAATTTATATCCCATCCCTCTTACCGAATGAAAATGCTTTGGATGGCGGCTGTCTCTCTCAAAATATTTGCGGAAGTTTAAAATGAAATTGTCAATGGTTCGGGTGGTTGGATATACATTGTATCCCCACACCATCTGAAGGATTTTTTCTCGGGTAACAACATCATTTTTATTTTCAACCAGCAGTTTCAAAAGCATGATTTCTTTTTTACTGAGATCGATTGTTTTGTTGTCGTGCGTAACTGCTTGCTGCGCCTTAAAATCGATCTTATTACCGTCAAACTCGTAAAGATCGCCGGCCGAATCTTTATCCTGGATGCGTGTGTTTTTTTGAATCAATTTCTCAATTCTCAAAAGAAGCTCCTGCAGATGAAAAGGTTTGGTCATATAATCATCGGCGCCTTTTCTCAATCCCAATACACGGTCATTGCCCGTATTTTTAGCACTCAGGATTAGGATCGGAACATCGTTTTGCTGCACTCTGATATTTTCGGTAATGGTAATTCCATCCAGGCCGGGCAACATCACATCCATGATGATCAGATCGAAGTACTCATTTTGAATCGCTTTTAAAGCCTCATTTCCGGTGTAGGCCGATGTAACTTCGTAGCCTTCCAGCTCAAGGTTTAATTTCAGCGTTTCATGTAAATGTTCTTCATCCTCTACCAGTAAGATGCCCCTTTGATTTTTCAGGTTCATAAGCTTTAAAAGTTGCAATAAATATACTACCCTTGTTTGAATTGCTTTTTACCTCAATACTGCCTCCATGATCTTCAACTATCTTTTTGCAAAGATACAGGCCAAGGCCGGTGCCCTTTGCTGTTCTCGTAGATTCGTTTCCGGAGCGGTAAAATTTGTTGAAGATTTTCTTCTTTTCATTTTCACTGATCTCTTCGCCTTCATTACAAACCGATATAGAAACCTTCTTGTTTCGCTTCAATACCTGCACTTCAATCCGCGATTCTGTAAGAGAATATTTGATTGCATTATCCAATAGATTGTTGACGATGATTTTGATCAACTGGCTTTCACCTTCTATCACCGGTTCATCTGCATAGGAGGCAATAAATGTGCGATTGGGGAACCGGCTTTTGAAATCGCCAATACTTTCTTCTGTCAGTGTTGCAAGATCAACCGGCTGTTTATACAATTTGTAATTTCCCGATTCGAGTTGCGAAGCGGTGAGGATGTTATTCGTTAAAACATTCAATCTCTTCGTTTCATAAAGCGCATTTGAAATTAGTTTTTTCTGCCGGTCGGCCGGTAAATCATGCTTTTGAATCGTTTCCAGGTTCAGTTGGGTTACGGCAATCGGTGTTTTCAACTCATGGGTAATTGCCATCATGAAGTTTTGTTGCTGCTGCGATAAAACGATCTGCTTTCTGGTGGCGCGATAAACGAATAAGGCTCCCACCAATGTTACCAAAACAAACGTAATTCCTTCACTTAGGTACTGCCCGGTTTTTCGTTCTCTTTCAACTACAAATTTCGTATAGTCTGATTCGTAATCGGGCGCGCCGGGATGAATCTGTTCAACCGCGGTTTCAAACATCTGATGGTTTTGCTGTTGGAGCGAAATGTACCACCATATCCATCCCGCGATGATGAATATCAATAAAAACCAGTAGGAGAGGGTAATGAGTGTTAGCCTGTGTTTCGAATTAAGTTTGCGCATGGTTGATTGGCATCGCCGGAAAGTTTAATAATTTTTCGGATCGAGCGCTGCTACCGACCATTGTTGCAAAAATTCCATCACTTTTTCCTTGTTATAGCCCTTTCCCTGTTCGAGATAAGCGGAGTTTTGGATGTGCAGGTTTTTCCCGTTTTGATCGAGGATGATAAATACCGGAAATCCGAATCTTTGCGGAAATCCAAGCTTCGCAAATACACTTTCATTCTTGTTTTCCTTGCTGTAATTGAGGTGGTAAACAACAAAGTTTGCCTTTATCATCGAATCGATCTGCGGATCCTCGATTGTGAATTTGTTGAATCGCAAACACCAGACGCACCAGTTGCCTCCCGCCTGAATGAGAACGTGTTTGTTTTCCTTTTTTGCCACGGCTACAGCCTGTTGAATATCAGCGGCTGCATCGGCACGTGGATTATACAGTAAGGTAGTATCAGAAGCGAAGGAAGATTCTATAATTCCTGTCAGCAGCAACAATATTAATAGTTTTCTCATTGTATTTTTTGAGGAATAAAATTAGTATAAAATGAATAAATAGCCGGAAATGGGTTAAAGCGTCCTGCAATGGACAGTCGTTACTAATTGTTATTCAACCGGATAATCTTTCAAAAGACGAATTAATACGCCGAGGGTAACGCCATAGCCGTCTTCATTGAAAGCCGACGACTTGCCGCTTTCACCAGCCTCTGAAACCGGATAATATCCGAACAGCTTTCCTGTTTTTTCGAGTTGCCTCACGTTATTGTTGATCCATCGGGTTGCCACTGTTTCCGACTCCTCCGTGAAGTCGTAGATTTTTAAGGATTCTATTGCCAGGTATTGGTGCGAAGCAAAACCGTTGGGCGCATCATAAAGAAATCCTGAATTTTCCATCGTTGCCTGTAGGCCGCCCGGTCTTAGAAAATCCCGCATTAAGACTTCCAAAATCTGCTTTGCAGTATTTTTTGAAGGCAGTTCGAAAAACATAGGTGCCAGGCCGGCCAGCGTTTTTTTTGCACTCGCTTGCTTCCGGTCCAGATCGTAATCGCAATACCAATGCGCTTCTTTGTTGAAAAAATATTTTTGAATCGCCTGCTTCCTTTTCTCCGCAAGTTGGCTGTAATAACGCATCCTTACAAGATCGCCCCGTTCTTTATATGCTTTTGAAAGCGTTTCCTCAAGATGGAGGATGAAGCTGTTGAGGTCTACGGGCACGATAGATCCGGTTCTGATATTTGCCGGTTCCCTGCCATCGATCCATCGCGAACTTAAGTACCAGCCCGATCCATCCGCGCTTCGGAGATTGCGATAGACCGCGGAGGCTTTCTTCTGATCCCTGATTCCCGAAGTCCATTTCAGGTTGTTGGCATAGTCTTCATCCATTGGAAGATCTGACTGATCGAAAAACCGGTTCAACTTAGTGCCATCCGGCATTTCTACAAGGTGATTGCGGCTGCTGTCCATCCAGTAATCGTATTCCTTTTGAAGACTGCTTTGATAGAGTGCATAAACTTTATTGCCCTGGTATTCGGCCAGAAGATCGAGCATGAGCGAAAAATAGGGTAATTGTGAACGGCTGAGAAAGTAGGTCCGGTTGCCCTTTGGAATAAATCCGAATTGGGTAATCAGGTAAGAGAAATTGCTGACCATATTTTCGACCATCGTTGTATTGCCGCTTTCGAGCAATCCCAACATCAGAAAATAGGCGTCTTCATATTGCATCTGCCCGAGATACCCGCCAGGAATCACATAAGGAAAAGGCAGTGCAATCCCGGAACTTTTGGCAGAAGTGCCGGTACTCATTTTAAAAAGCTTCGGCCATTCTTTGGACAAGGATTCCACTGACACCGGACCATCGAAGCCATTCATTACGACCGGCACGGGCAGCGTAAAGTTTTCCTCGAGAAATAATTTCAGCGAAAACCGGATGTTCGGATTATTGATGGTTTTTAGATAATCCGCTACGATTGATTTGGGATTCCGCTTTGCTTCCGCATTGGCAAACGCGGCTGAAGTAGGCAGCAATCCGCTCAACTGCACGTCTTCAAACAACTCTCCGTAAATTTTTTGGGGAGGAAAAGTATTTTGACAACAGGCAATAATTGAAATAAGACAGGATAGTATGAGAAAGCCGGTTTTTCGCATAAGCATCGATTGAAAAGAACTAATTTAATAAAAATATATGGATTGCATGGAATTTGCAGCTTAAAAAAATGTGTGCGTGGAGAGTGTGCCGTCTTTATTTAAAAGTCAAAAAAATAGCTTTATGACAAATGAACATGTTCAACCGGAAGGAGTTACCAATTTCTTATTGTTTACGATCGTTGGTTTTGTTTCCGTTTTTATCGCGCTGATGATTTTCCTGCAATGGCATGGAGATTATATTCCGCATGCTGCCCATCAAAATCACCTGCCGATAGAACACAATGCAGCTTCTGCTGCCGTTGAAAAGGAAATTGCACCTCCCGAAGTCGGCTTCGGACACCAGCCCGCTACGGCCATAAATATTGAATTGCCAAATAAGCAAATGCTGGAGGCCTCAAAAGGCGGAATGGAAGACAAATTGGTTGAATACATTAAAAGCGACGCCGCGCCAGCCGGAAACCAGGTTTGGTTTGATTTTGATAATGTCAATTTTGATGTATCGAGTGCACAACTTACGGCAGAGAGCAACGCGCAGTTGCAAAACGTTGCCAATATCTTGAAGGCCTACCCGAAAGTAAAGGTGAAGGTAGGAGGGTACACCGATAATACCGGTGATAGTACTGGCAATATGAAACTATCTCAGGCCAGAGCCGATGCGATAGCAAACGCACTGATCAAATACAATGTGCCTCCGGCCCAGATCGTCGGTGCCGAGGGTTATGGATCACAATTCGCGAAGGTTCCAGCTTCTGCCTCAGACCAGGAAAGGGCAAAGGACCGCAGGATGTCGTTATCTGTACGCGAAAAATAGAAATACCGGAAGGTTTGTTCTATTTTAAAAACAACAATTCCCTGTATTTGGGAAGCGTCCATTCTTCGTTGCTCACCAGCAGCTCAAGTTTGTCAACGTGGTATCTGATTTCCTTAAAATAGGCTTCTTTTACCTGGTTGCAATAGGCAATCGCCTTTTCGCGTATGTCTTCCATTTTATTGGCTACTTTTCGCGCTTCCACCATTTCTTTCACCTTTTTATGCACCACCTGAATGTGGTTCGAGATTTCGGTCAGAATAATCAACTGGCTTTCGTAAGCGCTTTCAGGAAGTCCCGCTTCTCTCAATCCTTTCACGTTTTTAATCAGCGTGTTCTGATAGGAAACCGCGGCAGGAATAATATGATTGATGGCAAGATCACCCATGATCCGGGCTTCAATCTGCACTTTCTTAATGTATTTTTCCAGCTCTATCTCATGTCTTGCTTCCAGTTCGGGTCTTGAATAGATCTTGTTCGATTCAAAAAGCTGTTTAGCCTTATCCGAAACCATTGCATCGAGCGCGAAGGGCGTGGTTTTTACATTGGGCAGCTTTCGTTTATCGGCTTCCGCATGCCATTCACTGCTGTAACCATCGCCTTCGAAGGTTACTTTCTTGCTTTCAACCACATATTTCTGGATGATGTGCATGATCGCAATTTCCTTTTTCTCCCCTTTTTCAATCAGTGCATCCACATCCTTTTTAAACCGGTTCAGGGTTTGGGCTACAATGGTATTGAGTGCGATCATGGCATTGGCGCAATTGGCCGAAGATCCTACTGCCCTGAACTCAAACTTATTTCCTGTAAATGCGAAAGGCGAAGTTCGGTTGCGATCGGTATTGTCGAGCAGCAATTCAGGAATGCTTTTGTGTAGATCGAGTTTGAGGATTGCTTCATCCTGTTCATCAAAATTTTCTCCTACCCTCGTTTCAATATCGTGCAAGACCTGGCTGAGATATTTTCCCACAAAAACGGAGATGATGGCCGGCGGTGCTTCATTTGCCCCAAGCCTGAAATCATTTCCGGCAGAAGCAATTGAGGCCCTTAATATATCGGCATAATCATGAACGGCTTTAATCGTATTCACAAAAAAGGTGAGAAACATCAGGTTGGTTTTTGGCGTTTTTCCCGGTGCCAGCAAATTGATTCCTGAATCGGTCGTCAAACTCCAGTTGTTGTGTTTTCCACTGCCATTGATCCCTTTGAAGGGCTTTTCGTGGAATAGAACTTTCAGTTTATGGCGATGCGCCACCCGTTCCATAATATCCATTAGCAAAATGTTGTGATCAACGGCCAGGTTCACTTCTTCAAAAATCGGGGCGCACTCAAACTGTCCGGGAGCCACTTCATTATGCCGGGTATGTAAGGGAATTCCTACTTTATAAGCTTCTTCCTCAAAATCACGCATGTAGGCGTAGGTTCGTTCCGGAATTGCGCCAAAATAATGATCATCCAATTGCTGTCCTTTGGCTGGAGCGGCTCCAAAAACGGTGCGGCCGCATTGAACGATATCCGGTCTTGCATTGGCCAGGGTATCGTCGATCACGAAATATTCCTGTTCAACCCCCAGGGTAGCCGTTACTTTTGCAATGTTTTTATCGAAATAATTGCACACATCCACGGCGGCCTTATTGATGGCTTCCAGCGATTTCAAAAGCGGTGCCTTATAATCCAGTGATTCTCCCGTATAGGAAACGAAGATGGTGGGAATACAAAGCGTTTTTCCCTGGATCAGCTCCATGATAAATGGAGGCGAGGAAGGATCCCAGGCCGTATATCCTCTTGCTTCAAAGGTGGCTCTCAGTCCACCGCTTGGAAAGGAAGAAGCGTCGGGTTCCTGCTGTATCAGCGTGGCACCGTCAAATTCCTCGATGGGCGTACCGTCACTTTTGAGCGTAAAGAAAGAATCGTGTTTCTCGGCTGTTGTGCCCGATAACGGCTGAAACCAGTGGGTGAAATGCGTCACGCCTTTCTGTTCTGCCCAGGAACGGATGCCGTTTGAAATTTCGTTAGCAACCGAACGTTCGATCTTTTTGCTTCCCCTGATACTGGCCACCAAACTCTTGTAGGCTTCATCACTCAGAAATTCCCGGGCGGTTTTGGTAGTAAACACATTCTCAGCGAAAATTGAAGTAACTTTTGTAGTGATCTTCTCCTTTATAACCCTTGGCTCCTGGGTAATATTTTGAATTGCTTTGAAGCGAAGTGACATATAAAAATATTTATAATTTATAAAAAAAATTCCGATTTCATGGACAAAAGTAGTCTCCTTCACCAAAAAACAAAATTAAATTTTCGAATTTGGTATTTTAAATTCTGAAAAATCGCATTCGGATTAAATATTATTAAAATATAAATATATTCAAACGATATCAATCTATTCCTTTACCGAAAATATGCTGAGGAAAGGAAACGCCGTTTACGAGCGGTAAAAACAAGAGGGGTAACACCACCGCCCGATAGCGAACGATTGCGCCCGTGAAGGTAACTGTATAGCCGGCTAGTATTAAAAACGAGATTGCGAAACAAAGGCAAAACCAGTTGAAAGCTGCGAGGTCTTTAGGAGTCGACTGTCGGGTTTTTAACAAAAAGAAAATGGCGATGAGTGTCAGCATTAGGTTTTCCGCCACGGCAGGTAGATAACTTTTATTGTCAATCTCAGTGGGATGTGGCCGTAAAAAACCAATGTCGATGGCAGACGGTAAAAATTCCAGAAAACTTCGGACGTTGTTTTCAAGTTCAGGAACTGCAATCTGAGAGGTTCCTTCCAGCTGTTTAAACTCGTTTTGTTTTTCCACAATAAAGGCTGGGAAATCGGGCAGACCAATGAGGGGGGAGAGGAAGAAGATCAGAATTCCTGTGCCGTAAATCGAAACTGCCATGAGAACGGCTTTTTTAGGGAAACGGAGGATTAATATCCAAACCAGTATTGCCGGCAGCAGGAGGATGGCCATAAAATTTCTGAACGAAAACAGCAACAACAGGAGTAATGCTGCCAGTACTATTTTTCCAAAACTAATTTTCCGCTGTTGATACATCTCCTGGCTCAGATAAAGGATGAGTGTCAGGCAACTGAAGATCAATCCGTCTTTGTGTACGCCGCTGCACCAAAACAGGAAGGATGGGATCAGGAAGATAACGGCGATCAGCACCGGTTTTGGCGTCTGGGACCGCAATTTTTGTCTCACCAGCCGGTACAACGCAACCGGTCCGAAGAAAAACAGGAAATTAAACAGAATAATGTTGGTGAAATAATTTTTGAAGCTAAACAGGTTACAGATGGCGAGCAGTTTGATGATCATATTGGTTTTCAGGTCATTCCAATAGGAATCTTCTCCCGCAAATAATCCTCCGGAGGCGGCATATCCGTTGTGAAAAAGGTCACTGAAAAAGCCGGCAGGATCTCTCATCAGCCAGTCCGTTTCTTCCAGACTCAGTTTGAAATATCGCCAGGTATCGCTTGTTTCATAGTTGCCCGGTTGCAAATAAAACCAGGCATAGCCGGCCCCTGCTAAAATTTTGATGATGAACAAAATGATCAGCCAGTGTTTAGACAGGCCCGACCTGCGGAAAAACGGGATTGTCGTGATCAGCCAGCAAAATAAAACCAGATAAAAGGTAAATATCAGTCCCGACAGCAGCATGTTGTGTTCCGGTTAAGCTTAATGTACATCCTGCATATGCGGATGCGTTTCTTTTCCCATTAATTCCACAAACTTCCTTTCGTGCACGAGGAAGCCATTTCCCTTGGCGCAGAAGTGCACCTTCAGGTTTTCGATACTGATCGGATAGCCTTCGGGAATGTCGGCAATATTACTATGTTGAATATTATGACCATCAACGATCACCACAAGGCCACTGCCGATAGCCTCCATCTCGTTTCCGTTGCTGATCATCATACCGGTGTCTTCTCCCAATCCTACACCAATACAAAATGGATTAGCCGCCACTACCTGTGCCAGGCGGCTGAATCTTCCGCGCATCTCAAAATGGGAATCAAAGATGACGTTTGGCATGAAGCCAAGTCCGGTGGCAGATTTTACTACGCCTTTCAAATGTGCAAGCGGAGCGCTTCCCTCGTATATCATTGTGCTGCCCATAGCCATAGCGCCCGCCGAGGTTCCCGCTACGATTACCGGTTCGTCCTGGTAGCGGTCTTTAATAAGCTGCAGCAGGTCGGTGCCGCCGAAAACGGCCGTCAGCCGCAGTTGATTTCCACCGCTGAACATGATGGCATCGGCCTTCGTCAGCCTTTCAAAATATTCCCGTTCGAACGCATCTTCCCGTTTTTGGATATGCATGATGCCAATATTGGTGCACCCGATTTTGCCAAAGGAATTGAGATAATTGTTTCCAACTTCAAATGGAATTGTTGAAGCCGTCGTAATCACTTCAATTCTTGCTGATTTGCCGCCGGCCTCATCAACGATTCTTCGCAAAATGCCTTTTTCGAAGAAATTAAGATAACTTCTTTTGATCTCCGACCGCTTATCTTCTCCTTTATCTTCCGCCCCTCCGATTGCCAAAAGTTTTCCCCTGGGATATGCCATATTAAAATTAAATAACGATCAAACAAACATAGACTTGTTTGATAAAAGTAAAAAAATAAGTTCGCATTATACGAGTGTGCCTTCGAATGTAATATGATAAATTACGAATTCACCGGGATCGAAAGTGAAGTATTCCTTTCTTTCTATCCTTTCTGTGCGACTGCTGAACAGATCGGTATATTCTCCCGCAATGGCGGGATGATCAATAAAAAATGTAATCTGTTCTTTCCCGAGATTCATGAGGACAAGTACCTTGTCGTTTTGTCTCCTGCAGATGTATGCCAACGCATCCGGATGATCAGTTTTTAAAATATAAACAGAAGCGCTTTCCTGCAAAGCCTTGTTTTTTTTCCGAATGGTGAGCAATGTTGAATAAAATGGCTGCAGTTCACATTCGCCCTCCCAGTCTATAAAATCCTTTTCAAAAAATTCAAGCCTTTTCAGGTTCGGTTTTTCCTGACCGGAATAGATGAGGGGAATGCCCGGAAAAGTACAGGTAAAAGCTGCCATTGCCTTTGCTGCCACGCCATATTTTTCGTATTCGGTTCCATGATAGGAGTTTTCATCGTGATTGGAGGTAAATAACAGCTTACGGCTTCCAATCGGATACTGGGTATAGGAAACGAGGATTTTTTTAATTTCAGATAGCTCAACCTCGCCCTTGAAGTACTTATCAAATCCCCTCATGCCTTCCCACCCGTAAGTGATATCAAATGCTTCGTGATAGTCGAGAATTTCACATTCGCCCAGCCAGAGCAGAGGTTTCACCGTATCACATTCTGCCCGTGCCTCTATCCAGAAATCAAGCGGAACAGTTCTCGCCATATCACATCTGAATCCATCAATATCAAACTCTTTTATCCAGTATTTCATCGACCGGATCATTTCGCGGCGCATTTCTTCGTTTTCGTAGTTTAAATCAATTACGTCGATCCATCCGTAGAATTCTGTGAAGTTTCCATTTTCGTCTTTCCGATACCAGTCGGCATGTTCTGTCGTCCAGTGATGATCATATCCCGTATGGTTGGCAACCCAATCGATGATTACCTTCATGCCGTATTCGTGGGCGGTTTGAATAAGTTCTTTAAAATCTTCGATTGACCCATATCCCTTGTGGACGTTGGTGTACGAACTGGCGGCGTAATAACTTCCATAAGTTCCCTGTTTTTTTTCCTCGCTGATGGGTGTAATCGGCATCAGCCAGAGAATGTCAATTCCCATATTCGCAAGCCGGGGAATATGTTTGATAAATGCCTGAAATGTCCCTTCCTTAGTATATTGCCTGATGTTTACTTCATAAATATTTGTTCCATTTCCCCATGAAACAATCGGGAAAGCTATACTCATACCTGTTTTTTCTGGTAAGTGTTTCAACTTCTGTACCAGCAGGGGGGACTAGAAGGAAAACGGGTTATTCAGGAACTTGAACTACTGAAGGGCAATCTCCCTTCCTCACAAAAGCACTACCTCGTTTTTTCCGGCATTTTCTTTCCAGTAAACTTTCACCTTCTGGTCGGGAAAAGTATCAAGAATTCTTCCGACATAGTCGCCATGAATCGGTAACTCACGGCTGAAGCGCCGGTCAATGAGTACACAAAGTTTTACTTTGGAAGGGCGGCCGAAGTCGAGTAAAGCATCGAGGGCGGCACGAATGGTGCGTCCTGTCCATAAAACATCGTCGATAATGATGACTTCTTTATTATCAATATTGAACGGAATGTTGGTTTCATTCGCCAACTTTATTTCAGATCGCACATCGTCGCGGTAAAACGTGATATCGAGCTGTCCGTACTTGAGCGGGTATACGGGGTTCAACTGCCTCAGTTCGTCGACAATCCGGTCGCTCAGGAATACGCCCCGCGGTTGCAAGCCGATCAGGGCCGTATTTTCCAGGTCATGATTTTCCAGTATTTGTTGGGCCAGTCTTTTTACACTCAGTGCAACCTGTTGTTCGCTCAATATTTGTTTCAATCCTTGCAATTTTGGCTAAAGTAAGAAAATTCTGCATCTGCATTAGCGGAAGCTGAAGCTGGGGATAATCCGGTAAGATTTAAGCGGTATTCCGGCTTCGTTTCGTAGTTTGCAAAAAAAGTGAAAATTTTGTTTTTTTGCCTGTCCGGCCCTGGAATTTGCAGATTTTTTTAATTGGTTTTCTGCAATTATTATTACCTTTGCCGCCTTAAAATTTTAGTGGTGTGCTTTATTTTGATCTTGAAGCAGCCGCGTCAAAAACTTAAAATACAAATACAAAGTCATGGCAGACTTAAGACTTCAAAGAAATTTTGGTATTGCAGCGCATATTGATGCGGGTAAAACCACCACCACTGAGCGTATTCTGTTTTATACCGGAATGAGCCATAAACTGGGTGAGGTACACGATGGCGCGGCCACTACCGACTGGATGGAACAGGAAAAAGAAAGAGGTATTACCATTACCTCTGCAGCCGTTACCTGTTACTGGAATTTCCCAACCCAGCAGGGAAAGCCTTTACCCGATTCTAAAAAATACAAATTTAATATCATTGATACTCCGGGACACGTTGACTTTACCGTAGAGGTAGAACGTTCTATGCGGGTGTTGGACGGGCTGGTGGCATTGTTCTCAGCCGTTGACGGTGTGGAACCGCAGTCTGAAACCGTATGGCGCCAGGCAAACCGGTATAATGTTCCGAGAATTGGTTTTGTCAATAAGATGGACCGCGCCGGAGCCGACTTTTTAAACGTGGTGAAGCAGGTTCGCGAAATGCTCGGTGCTAAATCTGTTCCGCTGCAATTGCCGATAGGAGGCGAAGATACCTTTAAAGGTGTGGTTGACCTCATCACCCTGGAAGGAATCGTTTGGGATAATGAATCGCATGGTGCTACTTATCAGGTGGTTCCCATTCCGGAAGATATGAAGGAAGATGTGGAATACTGGCGTTCACAACTACTGGAAGCGGTAGCAGAATACGACGATGCACTGATGGAGAAATTCTTTGAAGATCCTGAAAGCATCACCGTTGATGAAATTCATAATGCGGTAAGAAAGGCCACAATCGATATGAGCATCGTTCCCATGATGTGTGGAAGCTCTTTTAAAAATAAAGGTGTTCAGGCTTTGCTGGATAATGTATGCCGTTATCTTCCAAGTCCTGCAGATATTGAAGCAATCAAAGGGATCAATCCTGAAACCGGAGAGGAAGTAGAACGCCATCCGGATGTTAAAGATCCGTTTGCAGCACTTGCATTCAAAATTATGACAGATCCTTTCGTGGGACGTCTCGCATTCTTCCGGTGCTATTCGGGTAAGCTCGATGCCGGTTCTTATGTAAGAAATATGCGTAGCGGTAAAAACGAACGTATCTCGAGGATCATGCAGATGCATGCCAATAAACAAAACCCGGTTCCATTTATTGAAGCGGGAGATATTGGTGCAGCCGTAGGATTTAAAGAAATTAAAACCGGAGATACCCTTTGTGATGAAAATCATCCCATCGTTCTGGAAAACATGTTTATTCCTGAACCGGTAATCTCTATCGCAATCGAACCAAAAACCCAGGCCGACGTTGATAAAATGGGAATGGCCATTGCAAAACTGGTGGAAGAAGATCCGACACTCAGGGTTAAAACCGACGAAGAAACCGGTCAAACCATCTTAAGTGGTATGGGTGAATTACACCTCGAAATCATCATCGACCGTCTGAAAAGGGAATTTAAGGTAGAAATCAACCAAGGTAATCCCCAGGTTGCGTATAAGGAGGCATTCAATGCCACTGTTGAACACCGCGAAGTGCTGAAAAAGCAAACCGGTGGTCGTGGTAAATTTGCCGACATCATGTTTGATCTCGGACCTGCAGACGAAGAGTGGATGAAAGAACATCCGACCGAACAATTCCAGTTTGTGAACGATATATTCGGAGGTTCAATTCCAAGAGAATTTGTTCCTGCCATTCAAAAAGGTTTTTCTACCGCAATGTCCACCGGTGTATTGGCAAGCTATCCGGTAAATAACATGAAAGTA
This sequence comes from Bacteroidota bacterium, assembly GCA_023423835.1. Classification (GTDB taxonomy): domain Bacteria; phylum Bacteroidota; class Bacteroidia; order Chitinophagales; family Chitinophagaceae; genus JAFAEW01. Next base: position 14,284 of record JAFAEW010000079.1, read on the forward strand.
AGGGTATTTGATGGTAGTTTCCACCAGGTTGACTCTGACTCCATGAGCTTTGAACTTTGTGCGAAATCCGGTTTCCGTGAAGCAGCAAGGAAGGCAAAACCTGTATTGCTCGAGCCGATCATGAAAGTGGAAGTAGTAACGCCTGATCAATACATGGGAGATGTTACCGGTGACCTTAACCGTCGTCGTGGAATGATGGAAGGAATGGATACCCGTGGTAATGCACAGGTTATCAAGGCCAAGGTTCCGTTGAGTGAAATGTTTGGTTATGTTACCCAGCTGCGTTCCCTGACCAGCGGACGTGCAACTTCAACTATGGAATTTTCACACTATGCACAGGCGCCGAACAATATTGCCGAAGAAGTAATCGCCAAGCAAAAAGGAAAACTGAAAGTAGAAGATTAGAAATTTCTCAATCAATTGTTTAATATGGGCTGTCTCTGAAATAGGGGATAGCCCTTTTTTATTGGCCGACATTGAACCCACTTCGGTTTTATTCATGCAAAAAAGCCGGATATCCTGGCGCCCTGCAAGTTCAATCCTTAACATACTGCATCAATATCCACTTTTCTTTGGTAAACGTTGCTTCGTGCATTAATGGATATTTTTTTGTTTCTTCCAAAATATCCTTCTCATCGGTAACCAACAATCCGCTCAGCAATAAGATTCCACCTGTATTTAATTGAGAAATCAACTCTTTTAAATTGTTGATAATGATGTTTTTATTGATATTGGCAAGAATAACATCAAACTTTCCTTCTCCTGTTTTAGGATGATCCTGTTGAATCAACTTTATTTTCCTGCAGCCATTTTCCCTGCTGTTTTCTGTGGCATTATCAATACTCCATTCGTCGATGTCGATGGCGGTGATACTTGCTGCTCCTAATTTTTCAGCAAGTATGGCAAGGATGCCGGTGCCGGTTCCAAAATCGAGTACCGCTTTATTGGAAAAATCAATTGAACGCATCGCTTCCAACATTAAATAGGTGGTGGCATGGTGTCCCGTTCCAAAACTCATTTTAGGAGTAATGACGATTTCGTGTTCAATATTTTCAAATGGTGGATGAAAATTTGCCCTTACGGCCACAAAATTCCCGATGCAAACAGGTTGAAAGCTTTCTTCCCAGATCTGATTCCAGTTGGTAGGTGGAATGGATTCGATAGAATAGGGCAGATTATATTCCTTCATCAATTCAGTTACCTCCCGTTTACTTAATTTTGATTCTTCAATGTAGGCCGCAAGCGAATTTTCGGCCTCTTCAAATCCCTCAAATCCTAAAACCGAAAGTTGCGCAATCAGGAGGTCCGAAAGACCGGGTTCAAGATTTTCGATGAGGAGGTGACAAAAGTTTTCCATAAAATCATACCTTTTGCTGGTGGGTGGTAAAGGTTAAATTTATTTTTATTAAAAGAAAGACATTATATAAAAAGTTTATCAAAATACTTGCGGAGTTAAACTACTGGCGAAAACAAAAGATCTCCGGTTCAAACTTTCTTTTGATCGCCGCGGGTATCGTTGGAATTTTGGGTGGAATTGCTTCTTCTTTATTAAAGAAACTCACGCATTTTGTTGCGAGCTTCCTACAAAACGATGTTCATTGGGAATACAAGTATTATCTGTATTTCTGTTTTCCCCTGATCGGCCTGTTATTGACGGTTTTATATATCCGCACTTTTATACGCAGAAGCAAGTTTGAGCACGGCATTCCGGCCATCCTGAATGACATCAATCGCAGGGGTGCGAAGATGGATTTTCACAATATTTACAGTCAAATCATTACGAGTGCGTTAACAGTAGGATGGGGAGGATCGGCGGGACTGGAGGCGCCGGCGGTGGCAAGCGGATCTGCTATCGGTTCAAACTTTGGAAAATTTTTCGGACTCAATTATCGTGAAACAACGCTTTTGCTGGGATGTGGAGCGGCAGCCGGCATATCCGGTGCTTTCGGGAGTCCCGTGGCAGGAATGGTATTCGCAATGGAAGTGATCTTACCGGAGTTCACAATTCCTGCCGTTATTCCGCTGCTGATTGCTGCAGCCTTTGCATCGGTTGTCTCAAACTTCATTTATGATGAACCGCTTTTTGTCCTGGTTACGGAACCCTGGCTCACCAAAGCGATCCCTTATTACATCATCCTGGGTATTATGGTGGGCTTCTATTCCATCTTTTTCAGCTCCCTCAACCGCAGATTGTTCAGCCGTTTTGCACGGATAAAAAACCGGTACAACCGGGTAGTGGTGGGAGGTGTCGCCCTCGGGATTCTAATCGCCCTATTTCCGGCGCTTTACGGCGAAGGATATATTACCATTCAAAAACTGCTGGACGGCAATTATTCATCCCTGCTTTCGAATAGTTTTTTTTCAGACTACAGTTACCTGGGATGGGCGTTGTTCGTTTTTGGATTGCTCACGATGATTGCAAAAAGCTACGCCTGCGTAATTACCATGGCGAGCGGAGGAAACGGCGGAATGTTCGGACCAATTGTCGTGGTAGGAGGATTGTTTGGGTTTGTGTTTGCCTTTGGGCTGAATGAAACCGGCAATTTTGATTTGAATGTCACCAACTTCATGATTGCCGGCATGGCTGCTTCAATCAGCGGAATGATGCATGCTCCGCTGACCGGAATTTTTCTTGCTGCCGAAATTACCGGCGGCTATACCCTGATGGTGCCGTTGATGATCGTTTCTGCAATAGCCTATTTTATCAATAAGGCGATCCTCCGGTTCTCCATTTATACACGCGTGCTGGCCGAAGAAGGCAGTGTCAACGCCGATGATACGACGGATGATAACCTATTGAAAAAGATGAAGTTAAGGTACCTGATTGAAAAAGATTTTGTGGTACTTCATCCAAATGATACGCCGTCCGGACGTAAAAAAGATATCATTCAAACCGGAAGAAACATCTTTCCGGTTGTGGACGGCAACGGACTGCTCTGTGGATTGGTTTTCACTGATCAGTTGCTGAATGTGCTACTTAACCGCGATAACCCTTTACCGGAACCCACCATCAGAGAACTGATGCAACCGGCTGAAAAAGCTATTCAAATAGGGGCGCCGATGAAAGAAGTGATACAGACGATGGAAAGGCTCGGCCGCAGCATATTGCCGGTTGTTGGAAATAATCGGGAATACCTTGGTTTTGTAACGAAAGCCGCGGTTTTCAATTATTACCGATCGATTGTTAAACGACAACGGGATTTTATCTGATGTCCTTTATTTACACCTAATAATGTGATTTTCAATCTATAGGAATTAATGTCTGATTATAAAGTTTATTTTAATTGTTCTCTTTATCCGGTTATATCTTGATCGTTCTGTCGGAACGCTAATTCGTGCAGACATTGTTCCGCAAGCTGCACTTGTCCCTTAAATACCGTTCATCATTTTCCGGAAAAAAGTTTGAAATACACTTTGTAATTCAAAGTGCTTTGATATATTTGTGTTCTAAATTAAAACATTATGACATCCAGCAACAAAAGACTCGCCGGCATTCTGCTTTCAGCCGGCATTTTATTAAGTATTCCAATGATCGCTATGCAGTTTACAAATGGGGTAGACTGGTCACCCTTTGATTTTTTGGTAGCGGGAATTCTCCTTTTCGGAACCGGTCTTCTTTGTGAGTTTGTATTAAGAAAAGTGCGGAAGCCGTCTCACCGCTTCGCACTCTGCGCCATTATCCTGATCGCACTGGTTCTCATTTGGATCGAACTGGCGGTTGGTATTTTCGGATCGCCCCTTGCCGGCAGTTAGGGGTTTAGTATCGTCCGTGGTCGCAAAAACAAACGTGATTGGGACGGAAAAAACCGGATCCCGATCAGTTATTGTTTTAATGTAATAGGCTGATAATCAGAACGCTCATTCTTTCTGTTTAAATAAAAATTTGGATCATCCTGACACGGTCGCTTAAGCATTCTGCAATCTCGCTCAACGATCAATGCAAATTTGAAATTTTAATCTAAAATAACCGCCGGAAGAAGTCGCACTAATTGACGACTAACTTAATCGTTTGAATTTTTGATCCATCGGTCACCCGCAGAAGGTAGATTCCTTTCGGATTGGAAGCCAGGAGCCGGTTCAAGCTGCTACTCAAACCCGCAAGATCTCCCTGCGCATTTCCCATCAATCTGCCTTCTGAAGAAAATACCGACATGCTGATGGTATTCGATTTTGAATTTCCTCTCAGGATAAAGTTGGTTTGACCCGGATTAGGCGCCACGGAGAAAAGATTCTTTTCTTCCACCAGCATATCAGCGGCCTGACCATCCTTCAATTTGGTGTCTTTGCACCGTCCAACCTGTGGCAGATTGCGATCGATCCATTCCATTCTTTTGGAAAGCCAGTATTTCAACACCATGATTTCCTGGTTATAGTTTTTGGGGATCGGATCGGGATTTGGCCAGACATATACTCCTAAGACCGGCCATTTGGTGAAATGCCTTTGTCTCGCCTCAGCGGTTAAGGCAGCAATGGAATCGATCCGCTGATTTATGCTTTTGGTACTCAGCAAGGTCTGCCGGAGCGATTTCCAGCGGCAGAGAAGATTTGCCTGAAAAGCCGTGTCTTCCATCAACCGGTCCCACCAGAAAGGAACAGGCAATGTAAAGGGCGGGCAGACATAATTATAGCGATATGCCCAGCCGGTTGTATCGCTGCCACTGCAATAATTGGCATTGCGGAAAGCGATATCATAATCCCAAACCGGCCCCATTATAATCTTGCGGTTTACATCGTCGCGGTCTTTATACATGTACGTGCTGATATGATATCCATCCACATTGCGACTCACCTCATTCACAATAAAATAATCAATGAAAGAATTTTCGTCAGCAAAATTACGCCAGCCCAAAGCCGGATCCTGGAAATTGTCGCCATGCAAGGCGTTTTCAAAGCTGTCAGTATAATTCCTGATGTAGGATTTCTGGGCAGTGGTAATATCCTCTGCTTTCGGATATTCATATTTGAATTTCGGTTTCACAAAACTGTTTGGACCCTTGTATTTCGAAACCCATCCGTCTGCATCTTTATCCAGGCTGAAAATGTATCCGCCCGAAATTTTATCGGCCGTACTGTCTTCGGGTTCGAGCTTTTTGATGTTTACCCTTCCCTTATCCCGTTTGATCTTTTCCATAAAAACGTAGATGCCGACGTACTCACCGTTGAGGATCACTTCCACATATTTGCAATGTGCAGCCCAATGCCCCATACTGTTACTCATGTTATAGGCAAGCACATTGTGCATCAGCGTCTTATCATTGTAGGGTGCATACAATACCCAGTCGCTCTCTTCGGGAAGTCCGAAAATAGAGGCATCGAGATCATCGTCGTTCTCATCCCGCAATTCAATGCTGTAAGACTTCATGGGAAACATTTGTGAACTTTCTCCTCTTACCTCAATTCCGATATTTCCATTGTATTCATTGAACGGATCACCCAGTTTGTTTCGCTTTCCCTCACCATTATAAATGATGCCCATTGTGGCCGGGATTTTTGGTTCATCGGGAATCGTTACCCCGTTTGTGTTAATCACAATAACCGGCAAATTGGAAGACGTCTTAGGTACCTGTGCCCACAAGGCAGCGGACAAAAATAAAAACAGCGAACTGAGTAAGAGATTTTTCATGTTGTAATTCTTTGCTTCAATATAATCACAGCGAATGAAAAGGAAGAAAATAATTTTGAAAGCTCAGATAAGCAGAAATTTCCGGTTCATAAAAAATAGTTGCCGGTTAGGTTGTTTCTGCTTCTGACGTATATTGAAAATACGGCTTTCCTGAATCGCACTCACTTCTGAAAAACCTTCCGGCATTACTTCCGGTATTCCCTTACCAACCGGTTTAAGGTCTGCAGATTTTCCACGGCTGCGCCAACCGTATTATTAAAGTAAGCATAGACGGTCTTTCTCCGGGCAACCCATTCGCATATAGATTGTGCATATTGCATCAACACTTCATTTGTGTAGCTGCCCCGATAACGTGGATCGGGTCCATGAAAACGCAGATAAACAATATCGGTAGTTGCCACATCAAAAGGCGTAGCAGATTTAGGCAGGTCCTGAATTACCATCGTTGCATCATAATCAGCCAGCAGTTCATAGACTTCGCGTTCGTACCAGCCGGAATTCCGGAATTCTACTGCCAGCCTCCAGGATGTATGCTGCGTTGCTTCGCCTACTGTCTCTAATAAAGCCTGCAACCGGTCGAGCAGGTCAATTTTTAGCGAAGGTGGAAACTGAATGAGAATGCATCCTTTCTTTTGACCAACATTTTCTGCCACTTCCACGAAATCGTACACATCCTGCGGGTTAAACTGCAGCGCCTTTGCATGTGTTACTGCTTTGGAAAGTTTACACGTAAACCGGAAGTCATCGGGAACGGATTCAACCCACTTCCGGAGCGTGGCGGGCCGGGGAAGCTTATAAAAAATGCTGTTTATCTCCAGGCTGTTGAATAAAGAGGCGTAATACTGCAACCGGCTTTTTTCCCGGAATTCAGCGGGATATTGCGACCGGGGAACCGGGAGGTCGAGGCCGCTGGTACCCGAATAATATTGATGAGTCAATTCTGACATTTTAACGAAGTTACTCCAATACTCGACTATGAAATTTGATGCCCGCCGGGAAACCATGTAAATCGAAAGCGGCCTTTCCTATATTCGTGCAACTTCTTTATATTGATACAAATGGAAAAAGCAAGACGCGAAGAACTTGAAAAACGCCGAAAGAAAATGCAGTTGTCTCAAAAAGTACAGGATTTTGTTGCAAACGATCTCGTTCCTGCAATCGAATTGCTCAATAGGATAAATAAGAATGCAATGGTTTGTAAGATCGTTGAGTTGGTAAATATTCCACCGGATTGGATTCCTTCCGTTGCAGAAACCCTTTCCACCGAAAAATACCGCAATTTTGGATTTGATAACATTCCAACTTCCTCCGGTAACAGCCTGGTCAGTCGCCTTCTAGATAAATTCCCGAATACACATCCGCTCAGATATGTTCCGGATTTGCCTCATTTTGAAACCTCAGCCTATCCGGTAACACAACTATCAGAGGTTTTAAATTTAGAGGATCAATCGGTTAATTTATTCTATTTCCGGTATGCCGTGCTGTTTAAACTTTCCCTGTCTGATTTTTCGCTCATCGATTCTTCATTATTGTTTAATTGGTGGGAAGGCGATGCAATTATTTTTCCGGATACCTTCGATTGGCTGATTTTTTATTCTCTGGAAGAACAGTGGTATGCAGGCAGAGCGAAGTAGAATGCGTTGCGTTGAAATACGTCCGGCATTTTTTGAACAGGATGATTGTTTTAGGGCTTCCAAAATTGGATCGACAAGATTCTCGGGATCGACGGATTGTCTTCATCAAAATACTCTTTGAGATTCAGCAGCTTAAGGCCAGCACTTTCAGCTGCATCGAGGAAGGTTGAAATATGATGGGTGAAGCAGGTTACCGTCCGTTGGCGACTATCTGAACTAAACTTTGCCTTAGATCCGAGATATTGTTTGAACGGATGCAACTCTCCAATGTATAACCAGCCGTTGGTCTTCAGCCGCCCGGCCATCAGCCGGAATATCCTTTCCAGATTTTCAATATGTTCCAATACGAGGCTACAGGTGATGAAATCAAACTTTTCAGTTGTGAAATCCCAATCTGAATTCAGATCTGCTATCAAAAACTTTACGTCCGGATTCTGCACCTTTTGTCTGGCAATGTCAAGCATACTTTCAGAAAAATCGATTGCGAGAATTTGTGTAGAATGCTGAGCCAGCAAGCCGGTATTTTTCCCCGTACCACAGCCAAGTTCGAGACAGTTTTCGAAGCGCAGATCTTTCACACAGTCCCGCAACGCGAGGTTTTCCAGATCACGCGTTTTATTCACCTCCGAATCATATTGTCTTGACCAGAGATCGTATGCTTCCTTTATTTTCATTTGTTGTTCCAAAGTTGGAAAAAGTACGGCAGAAAAGGAAATTTTATGTAGAATTAGAGGTGAAGAACGGGCAGCATTTTCTCTTGACACGGGTGCTGCTATCACCGGGAAGAATTGGCGCCGGACTGAAGGGCTTAGCAGATTGAAATTGTCGGCATCGTATTTACCGCTTTGAAAGTATGGGTAATATCATTGTTTTGTTCCTCACCGGATGTTTAATCGGTTCGATCGGTACTTTAATCGGTGCCGGCGGCGGATTTATTCTCGTTCCGCTACTGCTGATAACGCATCCGGGTATGCAGCCCGACATTGTTACCTCGATCTCAATGGCTCTCGTGGCTACCAATGCGATTTCCGGTTCCACTGCCTATGCAAGATCGGGACGGATTGATTATAAAGCCGGATTGTTGTTTGCTGCCTGCACCGTGCCCGGATCAATCCTTGGGGTTGTCGCAACACAGTACATTCCAAAGGAGGCATTTCACCTCGTCTTCGGAATCCTTTTGGTGCTTCTTGCCATCTTTCTATTCTTCAGAAAACCGAAAAGAGGTGAAGAAAAACAGGCTTTGTTAAAAGATGAAAGGCTCTACCTTCAGCAGCGTACCGATCGGCAAGGCAACCATTATTCCTATTCTTATAGTAGAAAAAAAGGTATCATCATCAGTATTTTTGTTGGATTTTTCTCCCCGCTGCTGGGCATTGGTGGCGGGATTATTCATGTGCCGGCAATGGTACAACTATTGCATTTTCCCGTTTATATTGCAACCGCTACTTCCCATTTTATTTTAGCCATCATGACTTCCATCAGCGTGGTGGTGCATGCAATTGCGGGAGATTACAACAATGTCAAAGTACTCAAAGTCACGCTTGCCCTTTGTGCTGGTGCTATCCCCGGCGCACAGATCGGGGCAGTGTTGTCGCACAAGCTAAAAGGCAATACCATCGTGCGGGCATTGGCGGTTTGTCTGGGAATTGTAGGAATAAGAATATTGCTTACGGTTTAATATTCGCGGGACGGGTGATAGAACCGATTCCCGTAATCCAACCCGAAAGAGCTGTTTTCAAATTCGTAGGGCTTACGGTTTCTTCACAAGTACAGCGTCGTAATTATTTCAGAATCCTGATATTTTTTTCCAGGCTCAGCCGATTTCAATTATATTGCTTTTGGAAAAATACCTTTCGCGATTTTTAACGAGAAAGGAGGTGGCATTAATTATTGACCGATTAGATAAATTTTATCAATGTAAATAATTTTTTGATGAAAAAGGTACGAAAGCTATATGAATGGACCACCTCGATACCGTTGCTCGCTTTCATCCTCTATTTTTCAGGTTTGATAGATCAAACGATCATTTTCCAGGTGATCGCTGCCATTCTGCTCGTCTTTTGTGTGATGTCCGCAGTGCACCATTCCGAAATCGTTGCCCACAGGGTGGGAGAGCCTTATGGAACCATCATCCTTGCAGTTTCGATTACCATTATAGAGGTGGCTATCATTATTTCTTTAATGGTAACGGGAGGGGAAAGTTATTCGGCCTTTGCAAGGGATACGGTTTATGCAGCCGTAATGTTGATTCTGAACGGGATTGTGGGACTTTGCCTCTTTATAGGGGGCCGGAAATTTCATACACAAACCTTTTCCGCACATTCTGTAAAGATTGCGCTGGTATCATTGGTATCGATTGTTGCCTTTACCATGATACTGCCGACTTTCACCAAAAGCCATAGCGGCCCGTATTATACCGAGGCCCAACTGATGTTTGAAGTCTTTGCCTGTCTTGCTATCTACACCGCATTTATTTCTGCTCAAACTATCCGGCACAGAGAGTATTTCATTGCTGAGGATAACGGAGACAACGAAAATAATACACCGGCGATATCGAACCTTTCGTTGACCATCAGCCTTGTATTTCTTCTTATCAGCCTTACAATTGTGGTGCTATTAGCAAAAACCCTATCGCCACCGATTGAACGGGTGATCGTTGATTATGGTCTGCCCAAAAGTCTTGTGGGAATCATTATCGCCGCCATCATTCTCCTTCCGGAAGGAATAGCCGCGGTAAGTGCGGCACGAAACAACAGACTTCAGACCAGCCTGAATCTGTCACTTGGATCGGCCATAGCAAGTATAGGACTTACTATCCCTGCCGTGTCGATCGCGAGCTATATATACGATTTCCCACTTGTTCTGGGGTTGGATTTTCTGCCGATCATCTTACTGGTAATTTCCATCTTTACCGTGATGTTGTCGCTGATTGGCGGACGAAGTAATTCGGTTTACGGAGTCGTCCTCCTGGTGAATCTTGTGGCCTACATATTTCTTACCATCAATCCATAAAAAATTCGCGATGGAGGAAGAATTTTCCTGTCCGGTTTTTTCACTGATTTTCTTATTTATCAAGTTCCTTCAACAGGTCGTTCAGATCGAGGCGATGTGTGTACATGTCGATTGAACCATCTGCTTTATGCGGCCATTGTTCGCGGGGGCGATCCCAATACAGTTCCACGCCATTTCCATCCGGATCATTCAGATAGAGCGCTTCTGACACACCGTGATCGGCGGCTCCGCTCAGGGGATAACCCGCGAGTTGCAGGCGGTGGAAGATGGTCGCAAGTTCTTTCCGCGTGGGATAAACGATTGCGGTGTGATAAAGACCAACGCCGTTTTCGCGGGCGGGCGGAGCATCTTTACTGTGCCAGGTGTTTAATCCGATATGGTGATGATATCCGCCAGCCGATAAAAATGCCGCCTGATCGCCATACATCGTGGTAAGTTCAAAACCAAGCAGATCGCGGTAAAATCGCAATGCACGTTCGAGATTCGATACTTTCAGGTGAACGTGGCCGATACGTGTTTCGGTCGGTGCGCTGTAAGCGCCGGTTGTTATATCAGACAAAGTTGTTTCCATAGTTTTCATTTTAGCATGTTTTACAAATTTATTTTTTTCACAGAGCCCGTTTCATGTCGGGTGATCAGGCCAGCATATTTTCGATTGTCGCCCGGGCTTCCGGCGGGCCGCTGATATGCATTTCTGTGGTAGCGGAATCAAAATGGAGCTGAACCCATTCACTATGGGGAAATGACTTTTTAAGTTCACCGATCTTCTCCGTTTCATCTAGCTCCTGGTCAGACACATAAACCATTATTTTTTGATTTGCAACCTCTTTGATCTTTTCCGATACGGCTGTTTCGACAGAAGCCGCACCGCAAAAAACGATCACATCGGCCTCCCAGCAACCTTCTCTCGCGCAATCAATTTCTTCAATATCCGCGTTTGGAATCTGCTTCAAAATTTGTTGGGCGCCTTGACCGCTAAGCTTATCTGCCTGACCGATCAGTAGCACAGGATTACCGGCCGCCGCCAGTTTTTCAACCAGTCCGCCGCATATTTTTCCCGCTTCTCCAATAAACGCTATCGTTTGTTTTACTTTCATCCTCTTTTCTATTGTATTGCAAAGTTACCGGATCGTAAAGGCGATAAAAATGGCTTAAGTTAAGAAATCGCATTGACCTATATCACATCATTTTTGAGAAGCCAACTGCCCCCTTACCCGGCTGAGGGTTTCACGGGTAATTCCGAGATAAGAGGCAATCATATGTTGCGGAACCCTTTGAAGAATATGCGGGAAATTTTCGATCAGTTTAGAATATTTTTCCTCGGCCGTGTTGCTGAAAGAAGAAAGCAGCCTTCTTTGCGTCACCACCAGGTTATTTTCCAGCAAAATCCGGAAATAGCGTTCAAAGGCAGGTATTTTTTGAAGCAACACATCCCAGGAGTTTTTGGTGATAAGCAACAACTCACAATCTTCGAGCGCTTCGATGTTGTAATCAGATGGCTCACCGGTGAGAAAGCTGGCAAGATCCGCCACCCACCATCCTTCGAGCGAAAACTGCAGAATGTGTTCTGCCCCCTTCTCGTCGATGATGAATGAGCGCAGCAATCCCTTTTCTACGAATGCAGTATACTTACAAGGATCGCCTTCACCCAGAAGGTATCTTTTCTTGCGCAGCTTTTTCGGCTGAAAAAGCGTTTTGCAAAACTCAAATTCCTCCTCGCTTATGCTTATAGTTTCACTGATTTTTTTATGTAACAATTCATACATCTGAATCCCGTCGATTATATTGCTAATTGTAGATGATCAGACAAATATATTTCGAATTGTAATGGGGAAGAATAAAAAAAGTTGTGATTGTGAAAATCCGTAAGCGAATGGATTCATCATTTCCTTCATACCTCTGATCATTTTTTTGAATGTGGCCTTTCTAAACAATCCTATATTGCGATATGAAATTATTACTAACAATAGTCACTCTTTTGGTTGGCGGCTGCCTGCAGGCCGCGGACAGCACTTTTTTATTCAAAACTTCTGACAACGTGCTGCTTTATGTAAACGTTTCCGGAAAAGGGAAACCCTGCGTTTTTGTTCACGGCGGACCGGGCTCGAATGCCGATTATTTTCAGGCTTTCCAGAAAGGCGGATCTTTAGAAGAGCAGGTACAGATGGTCTATTTCGATCAGCGGGGATGCGGCCGGTCGTCCTCACCGGAAAATGGTGATTTCACCCTGGCACGCATGGAAAAAGACCTCGAGGAATTGCGGCAGCATCTGGGATTTAAAAACTGGGCGGTAATGGGCCATTCTTTCGGCGGCATCATCGTCACCCATTACGCCAAGGATTATCCAACAAGTGTTGCTGCACTCTTACTGATCAATTGCACGCTTGACATGGAACAGTCACTGAACAGCCATATCCGTTTTGGACTGCAGGAGTTGAACATCAGTGATACCGCGCCTTACCTCGACAAATCCAAACCGACAATTGAAAGGGTGGGAATGATACACGAAAAATTCAACGAAAAGGGGATCTGGTATAAACTTATGTTCCGCAATAAATACGAGAAAATCATTAACGATTCTCTGTTTGATGCGTTGGGTAAACAAAACCGCGATTTTGCAAGCGCAGTCTGGGGCGTACCCGAATATCAGCAATCCTGCCTTCCATTGACGAGAGATATTAAAATGCCTGTCTTTATAATGTCGGGACGAAAAGATTATGCAATCGGGCCGGACCAATACAAGAGCTTTGATTTTCCTGATAAGAAGGTTGTTTTGTACAATGGCGGCCATGCTCCGTTTCAGGAAGAGCCTCAATGGTTTTCAGAAAAAGTGACTGACTTTTTTATGACAATCGGATATTAAAAAGACCTTTTTTCCCAATCAGCATTTTTTTAGTTCAATTCGTGGTATGAAAAAACTATCGTTTTCAATTCTGCTTGCCGGATTGTTGTGTGCAGGCAACGCCCAGAAAAAATTTGATTCCACTGCCTATCTTCAGGAATTTAGAAGGATCTTTCCTTCCTTCGTTTTTGATACCGCAAAACCTGCCTCTGCGAAGCTTTCTCCCGAAGATAAACTGGCAGGATTAAGCCAGGTGTGGTATGAGGCGAAATTCAACTTCGCAAATTTTGATCTCGTGCCATGGCTGAATTGGGACAGTGCTTATCGCAGTTATATTCCAAGGGTGATGGCAACCGATGACATCCTGTCGTATTACAAGGAACTGAAAAAATTTAATCAACTGTTGCACGATGGCCATTCAAGGGTAATGGAGCCCGTTTATTATTTTTTTCAACGCGGTGTTGTTCCATTCGTATTTGAATATGTAGACGGTAAGGCAGTCTTATCCGCCATCCTGGAACCATCTCCCGACTATTCAAAAGCAAAGCCGGGCTGGATCGCCACAACCGTCGATGGCGAGGCAATCCAGGATTATATAAAGCGGGAGATCAGCCCCTATCTGCACTTCTCAACCCCGCAGGACAGTATCTCGAGAATCTACCGCTACGAATTGCTGACAGGAAATAAGGAGGAACCGGTACGGGTTGGTTTTATAACACCAGAAGGTAAGAATGTGGAGCAATCATTCCGCCGTCTGAAATGGGATTTCGATACAATTCCCGTTCGGTTTTCGGTCTTGCCGGGCAATGTCGGCCATGTCATCATCAACAGCTTCGGCTCTGAAAAAACGGTTGAGGAATTTGACCGCCTTTTTCCCCAAATCCTAAAGACAGATGCCCTCATTATTGATGTGAGAGGAAACGGTGGCGGAAATAGTAATAACGGATTTGAGATCATCGGCTATCTCACAGATAAAGCCTTTAAGACAAACATCAGCGTATTGCACCTCTATCGCCCGGCCCACCGCGCATGGGGCGATGATCCGGTAAAACTGGAGATCAGCGGCGATGACTGGAAACCGTATAAAAATAAGCTTTATGATAAACCGGTGGTCGTCCTAACCGGACCGGCCACTTATTCTGCCGCCGAGGATTTCACCGGAGCTTTTAAAACGCTCGGCCGGGGAAAAATCATTGGACGAGCCACCGGCGGAAGTACCGGACAGCCACTTGGCTACAATCTTCCGGGAGGCGGACTGGGATTTATCTGCACCAAACGAGATTATATGTCTGACGGAACAGAGTTTGTGGGCATCGGCATTCAACCCGACATCGTTGTAAATCCTACTCTGAAGGGCCTTCAGGAGGGGAGGGACGAAGTTTTGGAAAAGGCAGTGGAAGTTTTGAAAGCCGAGATAAAACATCAATAAGCAACAATGGGTTTGAAGATATTCCTGCTTTAACAAAAGCTTACCGCCGGGCCATTAAGCATTTCTTTTTCTTTTCTATCTCAACTATGGAACGACTGAAAAATACCGTTCCTGTTAACATATGAAAAGGAAATTTTTACTCTTTATTTCAATGATCATCGGCACTTTTGCAATAGCACAAGAACCCTCTTTCGGGGTTAGGGCCGGACTTACCTCCTCAGGCATGCGCGGCGATGCCATCACGAGTCTCAACAGTCTCCTGGATTACACAGACGGATACATTACAACAGGCAATCGAACCGGTTTTTTTGCCGGTGGTTATGCAAACATTCCTCTTGGAGAAGTATTCTCAATTGAACCCGCATTGTATTACAGCCAGAAAGGATACGAATTAAGGGGTTCATTAAATGTGAAAGGGGCTGAATTTTTGGGTGTAAATGCAAAGGCCGGTCTCAATATGCAATACATTGACCTTCCCGTGGTTGCGAAAGCCAATTTCAATGGCTTTGAGGTTTTTGCGGGTCCGCAAATCTCTTATCTTTCTTCTGCAAGTTTGAAAACCAGTGCGGGATTGCTGGGATTTGACCTCTTGAAAACTTCAACGGATGCAACCCCTGTTTTCAACAAATGGGATGCTGCTATTACTGCCGGAATTGGTTACAATTTTTCAAACGGGCTCAACATTCGCGCTGCCTACGATTACGGTTTGATGAAAACAGATGCGGCTCATTTGCTGAATGCCTATAACAGATCTATAAAACTTGGAATCGGCTTCAACTTCTAAGAATCGTTCCCGTCCTTCCGCGCGGTCTGTTTTACAGACTGCCGGAGGGATGGGATTTCCAGGAAGGATTGTAATATTTTAAAGCGCCGCAAACCTGCCTTTTCACCCGGTCTTACCCCATCACCGATGGTATGGTTTATGCTTTTTGAGGAGATGCAAACTTTGTTTCCTTTAGAGACCTCCCTGCCTGAGGGCTTTATTTATCAACCCGATTTCATTACTCTGGCCAAAGAAGATTTGTTATTACAGGAAATTTCCAATTTTGAACTGCATCCTTTCCAATTCCACGGTTATGAATGAAAGAGAAGGGTTGCCGGTTTTGGGCACGACTGGAACTTTGAAAACAGGACGTTGTCTAAGGGGAAGGAAATCCCAAAGGGATTTGATTGGCTGTTGCAAAAAGTTTGTGTTCAGTTAGCTGTGGCTCCGGCAGCCGTTTCGGAACTGCTCATTACTGCCTATCCTCCGGGTGCCGTTATCAATTGGCATCGGGATGCGCCGCCTTTTGATCTGATCGCAGGTATTTCACTGCTTTCCGCCTGCGATTTCCGGCTCCGGCCACATGATGCGAACAAGCGGAAAAGATCTTCCATCCTCACCTTCAGATTGTTGCCACGGTCATTATACATCCTCAGAGGAGAGGCGAGAGAAGCATGGGAACATTCCACGAGACCCGCGGAGAATCTCCGTTATTCAATAACAGTTCGAACGCTTCGAAAATCCTTTTTGAAGTAGGAAAACTTTCGAAAAATCAAGCGGTCTCTGTTCCAATTTCTTTAAATTTACCTCTAAAAAAATTGAAAGATGAAAAACGCCATTAATTGGTTTGAGATCTATACCTCAGACTTCGACAGAGCCAAGAAATTTTACAGCACCGTTCTACAGTGTGAGTTAACTGACCTGCCGATGGAAGGGGCCGGAAATCATCCTGAAATGCAATACGCTACTTTTCCCTCCGATCCAGACAGTCAAGGTGCCAGCGGTGCATTGGTAAAAATGGATGCCGTGAAGCCGGGCCCCGGAGGTTCATTGGTCTATTTCAGCACCAAAGAAATTGAGCCGGAATTAAGCAGGGTAGAAGCCGCCGGAGGTAAAATTGTTCAGGGTAAACAAAGTATCGGACCCTACGGATTTTTCGCCCTTGTGGAGGATACCGAAGGAAATATTATTGCCTTACACTCGATGAAGTAGGAAGCGACAAGAAACAATTCAAATACGGGACGTGTTCTGGTAATTCTGAAGGAACAAAAAATAAACACCTCTGTGAAAAGGTGTTTATTATGTTTTGTTTCCCCTGATTCCTTAAAGTATTGTGCCGGATGAATTTGCATCGGCTGAATTCCCGGATCCACCTTTGTTTACCCTGATGTTGTTCTCAACGTCCTGTACACCGGATACGTCCTCAACAATATCTTCGGCTATTCGCTTCTGATTTTTATCGGTCACCGTTCCTGATAGGGTAACGGTATTTCCTTCCACTTTTACTTCGATCTCTGAAGCATCAAGCTGGTATGCATCTGCCAGCCGGTCGCACACGTCTTCCCGGATTCTTTCTTCAGATCTCCGGTAGCCTTTCGGACCTTTACCCCTGTTTTGCCTGTTGAATGATGCGCCGGATTCCCAAACATCAGCGCTTCCTGAACCGGCCCGTTCGTCGTAGCGACGTCCATACCGGTCATAACTGTATTGAGATCGGTTTCCGGTCCGGTCAGAGCCGCCATGTTCAAACTCCGATCCGCCGCGGTTTCTGTTGTACCCGCCCTGATCATAGGATTGACCATAACTGTTTCCATAATTTCCGGATTCAAATCCACTGTCTGATCTGCCTCTGTTGTAATCATCGCCGTAGCGGTCATAGTCAGACCGGTAATCGTTGTCGCCATAGCCTGATGGCCCGGCATTGTATTCATTACCATACCTCCGGTAGTCCGAATTACTACTTGCTTTGTCTCCTCTGTAATTGCCTTGGTCATATCGCCTGTTGTCGTTGCCGGAATAATTATAATCGCCGCTAAAACTGCGGTGCCGGTTCATATCGTCGCCGGTTCTTCCGCGTTCGTCGGTATGCGGCACTTCACGTTCATAATCTGAACGATAATTCCAATTGCCCCGGTACCGGTAATCACGCTCGTCTTCACTGAGCGGATCGCGGTAGGAGCGGTTGAATTCCTGCCGGTCATCGCTGTCAAAATTCTTTCTCCAATTGCTATTGTCTGCCATAATTCAAAGTTTTTAATATTGATGGAATACAATAGTGTATGCAAAACGGATACCTTTAAGCGGCGGCGAAGGCCATCAACGGACGAGCAGACATTTAATTTTAGGATAAATTAAACAGATGCAGTTGTGGCTCAGATGGAGATTGGTCAAAAAACCGGACATGCTGCGCTGTTCAATTCATTCCCAAACGAATGTTCCTACTGCTCCGCCCTCAAGAGAAGCCGTAGCCCGTTTTCCGTTATAGGTAATATTGAAACCCTGCGAAGTGGTTCCATCGTTTTCCACAATAAGCACTTTTTTCCCGTCGGGACGAACGAAAGCCACGTTCTGCAAACTGCCTGTAATATTGCTTCCAATACGCTTTGATCCCGGAACCACAAATTTTGAGGCATGTGCAATAATATAGTATCCCACATTTCTGGTGTACCCTGAAATAATGGTAATGCCGCCCTTACAGGTAGTGCAGCCGCCCTCGGTATGGATGGAATAATAGGGGTCACTCGCAAGGTTCCATTCCAATGCGATACGACTCCAGTTGCGCATTGAACCGATGATTACGTTTTTCATGTGCCATTTTAGATCCCCGGCAAATTCACCATTTGAAGGTGTATATTGTTCCGTGAAATAAAGGTTCTTATCAGGATAGGCGTTGTGAACGGTGGATAACGCACTGATGTCGCCGCCATACAAATGAAAAGCCGAACCGTCAACAAACTGCCTCGCTTCTGCATCGTCTAATATCGTCAACGGATAGTCAGGCCTGTCTGCATTATGATCATAAATAATGATTTTGGTATTGAGGCCGGCAGTCCGGAAGGTGGGTCCTAAATGATTCTTGATAAAATCGGCCTGTTCACTTGCCGTCATCAGCATACTTGGATTGTTGCCGCCATGCAGCGGTTCATTTTGAGGAGTGATGGCATCAATGGTGATGCCCTCTGCCTTCATGGCCTGGATATATTTCACGAAATAGTTGGCGTAAACACCATAGTATTGGGGAAGCAGGCTGCCACCGACCGAATTTTTATTGGTTTTCATCCATACAGGCGCCGTCCAGGGTGATCCGAGAAGTTTAATATCAGGATTTATGGCAAGAATTTTTTTCAGCACGGGAATCACTTCACTCTTGTCTTTACGAAGATTGAATTCTGAAAGGCTTTCATCCGTTTGCCCATCAGGCAGATCATCATAGGTGTAAACCGATGCGCTTAAATCAGAAGCTCCAATCGTAAGCCGCAAATAACTGAGACCGATCGAGTTGCTGTCGCTTCCAAACAATTCCTTCAGCAGATCGTTTTGCATTGATTCGGGCAGTCCTGAAATCAATGACGCGCTGCCATCGGTGAGGGTGAATCCAAAGCCATCGACGGTTTGAAAGGTTTGTGCAGGATCAATTACAATATCCGGATATCCATTGCTGCCGGTTTTAAAAACCAGTGGAGTCGACTGCTTTTGAAATAAAGATCTTTGATCACCGGTGGTTAGGAAAAAATCGATCTCTGATTTTTCGGTCGGAGGTGTTACCGGACCGGTGCCACCTCCATTATCAGAGGTTTTTCCCTTCTGGCAATCGCTGAAAGCAAAGAGAAAAAATGAACAACAACATATACCTATAAATGGCTTCCAATATTTCTTTGTCATAGTATTTTTCGTTTTAAATTCCGTTCACTCCAGCCGGCATTTCTCCGTTAAGAAATTGGTGGCTTAGTGTCCGGTAGAAAATCCGAGTGCCTGAATATAGCCGCTATTTTGAATACAATTTTCTAATAAACCCGCTTCCAGATATTCTTTCAGGGCCGACCTTACCGCTTCCATATTTTCGGGCCTCGCTTTTCGAATTGCAGCAAAACCGTTTCTCGGGCTTTCAGCGTATTGAATAATCAAGTCGTAAAATTCCGGCATTTTTATTTGAACGATACAGCGTTCATTTTCCAATTTTTTATACGGCCAGAAATGCCAGCCAATATTTTCGCGCTCGAGAGTGGTTCTGAAACTGTCAATCCAGCCGTTTGTATTTTCCCCGGTTTCGCCACAGTAAATTGGAACATTATATCTATCTCTGAAGTTTAAATATGGTTGAATCACCTCTTTCGTTGGGGGAGTCCAGTATTTGTGGAAGGTGTAAACCAGCTTGCTGTCAAACGGCGGTCCGAAAGGATCAAAATTTGAATCCCACTGTGCGCCACCCAGAAAAAGGATATGGTTTTTATCTACTTCCCTTATTGCCGCGGTGATTTTTCTGTACAATGGTTCGAGTTTCGGATTGAAATATCCGGAATCGAAATAATGCGCAATGGGTTCGTTGAGCAGATCATAACCAATAATGATGCTTTCGTTGGCATAGCGTGCTGCAATCCGCTTCCAGATGGAAGCCGTTAATTCCTGATCTTTTTCACTTTCAAACAAAAAGGGATAACCAAATCCATCATCGATATTATCACCGGTCTGGCCGCCGGGAGCGCAGTGCATATCGAGCATAACGTATAATTGCTCTTTTTTACACCATTCAATCAGCTGATCGAGCAACCTGAATCCGTGATCCGGGTCTGATTGCCCCATATAATGTTCACGGGTAAATAAGCGGTAATTGAAAGGAACGCGAATTGAATTCATCCCGATTTTCTTCAGGTAGCGGATATCTTCCCGGGTGATATAATTTGTGAGATAGGAATTCCAGAAGCTGTCAACGGCTGAAGGTCCGATCAGTTCAGAAAGCATTTCATCGATCAGTCTCGGAGAATTCGTGCTCGAAAATTTGAACATATATCCCTCCGGAACCAGCCAGTTTCCGAGGTTGGTGCCGCGCATAATAAACGGTTTCCCATCCGGAAGCATCACATTTTTTCCTTCGGTATAAATGAATTTGTTTCGCTGCGCATGTACAGAAAAGCCTATTGTAATGCTCAAAAGCAGAGCGATGAATTGTTTTCCGGTTTTCATGATATTATTTTTTATTGGAATACTCTTATATAATCTACAATCATCCTTTGCGGAAATACCGTGGTCTCATCCGGACTTCCCGGCCAGTTGCCTCCTACAGCCACATTGAAGATGAAGAAAAACGGCGCATTAAACGGATAAGGATAGTCGGTGATGTTTGCTTTGCTAACCGATAAAAGATACTTATCGTCAACTAAAATATCGATCTGATCTTCCTTCCAGATCATCGAAAAAACATGAAACTGGTCATAAAATGATCCGGTTGACAATTCCATCGAATTTCCTTTTGATCCATGGGCCGCAGGGGAAGTTCCATAATGCAGGTTAGCATACACTTTCGAAGGTTCGTGCCCTAGTAATTCCATAATATCTATCTCCCCACAGGCAGGCCATCCCTGGGTGGAGATGTTGGTTCCCAACATCCAGAGTGCCGGCCAGATTCCTTTGCCTTTCGGAAGTTTTGCCCTGATATCTACCCGGCCATAGGTGAAGGTTTTCTTATTCTGAGTGGTTAAACGGGCGGAAGAATAATTAAACCCGCTGATCGGTTCTTTTCTTGCTTCGATAATGAGATTTCCGTTTGAAACAAAGACGTTTTTTGTGCTATTGGTGTAATATTCCAATTCATTATTTCCCCATCCGCCGCTTCCGTTTCCGATCTCATAATTCCAGAAATTACCGTCCAGAGCGTTGCCCGAAAACTCGTCGCTCCATGCAAGCGAGTATCCGGGATAGGTGAGGGGAGTAGAATATCCGGCATTATCGGTGGTGAAATTTAATCCGTTTTCACAGACAATCGTTCCGGTTGCCGTAGGGGTGGCGATTGTTACATTTTTGGGATTGCTTAATTGAAGGGTAAAGTTTAGATTGTCCTGCCGGGTATTGTTAGCATCGGCTGCAATGTCGACCGTTATTTCAGCGGTAGATTTACCGGCATCGATCGTAATCGTTCCAGATTTTGCTGTGTAATTTCCCGGTGCCAAGGCTGATCCGTCCACGGTTGTAAAATCAACGGATACGGGAACGGTGGTGGTTTTATTAAGCGACACTTTGAAGTGCATTACACCCGGTGTGGTGTTTCTTTCCTGTGAGGCATTTTCAATTTTTATGGAAGGCACTACGGGCGGCGTAGTCTCTCCTTTTTTCCCACAGGCAAAGGCGATACAGAAACAAAAGACAAAGGAAATAATCGTTAGTAATTTCGGCATGAGCGTTTTTTAAAAATGAAGCGGGAAGAATTCTGCTGATTTCTTCCCGCAATTAATTAATCTGCTTTCAACTTCAGATACCAGGCATTGCCGGTTTCCGTGCCCTGCACCCTCAGATAAAGGTCGTTTTCAGTTATGGATAAAATCTCATATTCTTTTTTCGTAGCGCCATACCCGATGAAGGTATTAAGCCCGCTCAGGCTAATGGTAGTACCGGTTGTAGCCGAAGCATCAACTCCGGAGGTTGGACGAACAAAAGAAAAGGCCGAGGTGCCGCCGGCATAACTATAACAGCCTTCGTCTCCGGTTGAAGGAATGCCGGGAAGTCCTCCTGCCAATGCGCCTGTCTTTGTAAAAGCACCATCAGGAGTAGCAACCGTGAGCGAGTATGTTCCTTCAGATACTTCAGAAAACGTAAAACTGGCAGTGTAGAAGCAATTGCAGCAGGCTACCTTTTCATTCACCGATGCCGACCACCATTCTGGTGTGATGGAGGTGGGACTCCACGGGCCAACGCCGAGATGACCCGGAACATCCTTATTTACGCTCCAGGTTTTTGTGCCCGACCCAATAAGGTCGGTAACAATATATGGCTCAGGTTTAAAATCGCTTCGTACTTCAATGTCTTTTGTAACGGTTGTAACCGCAGCGCCGGCGCCATAGGCAAGAACGGTGATGCGATAGCTGTTTACTCCATCTTTTGTAAACGTATGGGTAACGGTGTTGCCCGTAACCACATCAAAACTTGCGGGATTTGCCTCATATGCGATTCTGTATGACAACACATTTTTGCCCGCCAGTGAAATAACCACGTCACCCGATCCATCGCCATAAGGATGGTCAGCGTCCTGTCCCACGAGAGACGTATTAATTACCACATCCGAGGGCGCAGAAAGACTGCCCATTTTATAATCATTCTTTTTGCACGCTCCTGCCATTAGCAGTATTAATACTATGGCCGCTGAGCATTTAATAAAAGTTTTCATTCTTGAATTATTTTAATTGGTTTGTCTGAAATTGTCGACATAAATTACTGCACCGGCGCCATCCTGACTGTCATTGAATCGCAATACAAGCTGAGCGAATTTTTCATCGTCCGGAATTTCACTGATAGTGCCAAAATCGAATACCAGTTCTTCCCATTGTCCTGAAGTGGTAAAAGCCGTTTTCAAAACCGCAATACCATTTGCGATGGTTGATCCTGCTTCGAGCTCAACATTAAGCGCTTTCCCAATCATTGCCGGATCGGGATTGTATCCGTAAACCCGGATTTTTTTTCCTTTCGACATATCAATCGGATCGTTCAAAGGGCTGTAGGTGCCGCTCCAGCTTTGAACGCCACGGATGAACTGGCCTACTTTTTCGGAAGTGTTCAAACCGGAAGCATTCGGATTTGCTACAACCGCAAACTGCTGGTTGTCGCCGAAAGTGCCGAAAAAGTAATTGACGTTTGGATTATCAAAAGTAATGGGCAATCCGAACGGGTCGTACACCCGCACTTCCGTTGTCTTCTCCGAGGTTGCCGCTCCGCCGCTTAATGCAACTACTTTTACAGTATAGGTTCCGGCAGCCGCATAGGTATGCGATACCTCAGCGCCGTTGGGAAGGGGAGTGGGCGTTTCATTTTGCACATCCCCGAAATAAACTTCAAAGGAAGCCGCATAGTCTGCCGTAGCTTTTACCGTAACCACATGTACATTGGTGGAAGCGGTGATTTCAATGTTTTCAGGCGCACGATAAATCACTTCCAACGGATAAGTATTTGAAACTTCCTCTCCTGTCAGGCTCTTAGAAATGATGGTCACCTGATAGGTTCCTTCCGGATAAATATGGGTAACACTGTAGCCGGGTTCCACTGCCGCTTCCGCATCTGCACCGGTTCCGTGACCAAACTGAACGATGAAGGAAGAGGCTCCCTGTGCCACAGGTGTGATCGTTACCTTTCCGGAATTATCGTTGCTGATGTCAAAAATCTTACTGGTGCTGTCAACCTTTGCGGAATTTAAAAACGAAAGATCGTTATCAATTCCGTCTTTTTTACATCCGAAAAGTAAGACCGTTGCGCCAATCAGACTGAATATTAAAGTTATTTTCTTCATGGTGACTCTTTTAATAGTTAGGATTTTGAACCAGTTTAGTTCCCTGCAGTTCCTGTGAAGGAATTGGGAAAATTTCATTTTTGCCTGCCTGGAATCCGCGGCTTGCCAATTTGGTGGCCGCATCGCCCCAACGAACCAGGTCGAAAAAGCGGTGTCCTTCTCCGGCAAGTTCAAGCCGGCGTTCCTTTTTAATCGCTTCCATTGAAACCGGAACTGAAGGCAATCCTACTCTCGCTCTAACGGCATCTAACAGCGCCTGAGCCCTCGGACCGGTTGCTCCCAATGCCTCCGCTTCCATCAGATAACAATCTGCAAGTCGGATTATATAATCGTCCTGCTGAAAGTTTAATTCCACTGCACCGCCCCCGGTACGAATGTCTGACTGCATAGGAATAAACTTCATGAGGAAATAACCGGTGTTCTGATATCCTTCGATATAGGAGGCATGTCCGCCCGCTTCCAGCGATTTCAGGTCGAGAACGGTTTCTGAAAATCTCGGATCATTTTTTATGGCATCGTAAAAATCCTGCGTCCACACATTAAAGCTCCATCCAGCAGTATAAATATTCGGTGCTACGGAATCCTTTTTGAGATAGCTTCTCGGTCCCACCATCTGGTTTACCGAATTTCCCTCGTCGGCACTGCTGCCCCAGAATCCCCAGTCCGCATTTGACTGATCGGTATGTACACATTCGAGAATTGATTCTGCATTAAACTTATTCGTGAATACCCAGAGGTCAGAAAATTTTGGTAAAAGGCGGTTACCGTATTGATTAGGTTCGCCCGGTACCGGTCCGTTGACTTCCAGAAACTGAGCGGCAGCTTCTGATTTTTTATTATCATATAAATACACCTTTCCAAGCATTGCCTGCGCAGCTACCTTGGTAAATCTGCCGCCTTCAGTGGCAATATTGAGTGAACCGGGAAGGTCAGGGATGGCTTCTGCCAGGTCTTTCTCGATCTGTGCATACACCTCTGCCGGATCTGCCTGTGTTACGTCATAGATCTCTGTGGTGGTTAAGGGCTCGAGCAACAGCGGTATGTTTTTAAACATCCGAACGAGATTGAAATAATAGGTTGCTCTTAGAGCCTTTGCTTCTGCGGTAAATCTTGCTTTTTCACCCGCATCCATCGGCACATCGGGTAACTTCTGCAGGAGAATATTGGCCCTGAAAATTCCCTGGTAATGATCGCCCCAAAAACTACCCGGCATGATATCGGGATTGAGTGTATAATTTGAAAAACCCTGGATGCCTGCCCCGTCGGTAGCGCCACCGCCACCGGCATAGTTGTCATCTGAGCCGGCATTCATCATGGTGATCATATTTTCAAACCCACCGGCATTTTTCCGTAGCACATCATAAGCTGCTACCAATCCCGCATAAGCCTGATCGCGGTTGCTGTAGTAATTTTCCGTTAAGAAACGACCCGTGGGATCAAGGGTAATAAAGCCTTTGTCGCAGGATGTAAATGTAACGACGGCGGCCGTGGCAAGAATTGCTAAATTTATTCGAATACGATTCATATAAATAATATTAATGAATTAAAAAGAAAGTTGAACTCCACCTAAAATTGTCCTGGCTTGCGGATATTGACCGCGGTCAATTCCAAAAACTCCGCCGCCCACTTCCGGATCATAGCCTGTATATTTGGTGAATGTGAGAAGATTCTCGCCGGTCACATATACCCGCAAACGCGAAACGCCGATCCTGTTCAACAGGTGATTGGGTAAGGTATAACCTATGGTAACAACCTTCAACCGCAAATAATCACCGTCTTCGAGATAGAAATCAGACATCTTGCTGAAATTACCGTTGGGATCGCTGTCGGTCAACCTCGGATAGTCATAAGACGTTCCTTCGCCATGCCAGCGGCTCATTGCCTTTGTTGTATAATTTGAGGTGAGAATGTCGAGCCTCCGAAGCCCCTGGAAAATCTTATTTCCGGCGGCACCCTGTGCAAACAACATCAGGTCAAATCCTTTATATCCTACATTTACTGTGAACCCATAGGTGTACTTCGGAATGTTGGTTCCAAGGAAAGTCTTGTCCAGATCACCACTAGAAATTTGTCCGTCTCCATCGAGATCGGCCCACTTGAAGTCGCCCGGACGCGCATTTGGCTGAATCAACTCTCCGTTCTTGTTTTTATAGTCGAGAATCTCCTGTTCATTTTGGAAAATTCCGAGTGTTTTGTAACCGAAAAAGCTGTTGTACGACTGTCCCACCTGAATGCGTGTTACATTTCCCATTGATTGGAAGCTTGCGCCACCTGCAATGAAATTTGTATCTGCGGCTACATAGGTAACAGTATTTTTCAGATAAGATCCGTTTGCATTGACTGAAAAATTAAAATCTCCCAATTGTTTGGTGTAGCCGATCTCGAGCTCAACGCCGGTATTTTTCATATCGGCCACATTATCCCAGGGCAGATTTGAAACTCCTACATAGCCCGGAATCACTACCGGACGAAGGATGCCGGTGGTCTTTTTATTGTACCAGTCAAATCCGATCCTGATATTTTTCAATACTACCGCATCAAAACCGATGTCGGCAGAGGCGGTTTGTTCCCAATGAAGATTGGGATTGTCCAGCGTTTGCGGCGCATAACCGGTAGTTACGTCTCCACTGTTTCCAACCGGATAATTGTAGCCTCCAACAATCGTTGAGATGTATCTGAAATCTTCCAGCGCATCATTTCCCACTACACCATATCCACCACGAAGTTTGAGAGAATTGACAACATCGTTTGAAGGCCAGAAGTTTTCGCGGTCAATGTTCCAACCGGCTGAGAACGAAGGAAATACTCCATATTTTTTATTGGCCCCGAATCGTGTAGAGCCATCACGGCGGATAATTCCGGTGAACAGGTATTTGTCCTGAAAGGCGTAATTAATACGGCTAAACAAAGAATAAATCTTGTGTTCAATGAAATCTCCGGCATAGCCGTCGCGGTTGGCCAAGCCTACGTCAAATCCAAAAGAGGCATCCCGGTAATCATTTATCGGGAGGTTAAAATAAGTCATTCCAACATTGCCGCCGATGTTTTCAACATAGGCACCCTGTCCCAACAGAAGATTAATATCGTGGTCACCAAACTTGCGCTGGTAATTTACCGTGTTTTCGATATTCCAGCTAAAGGCCTTGTTTTCGCCTTTTGAATAGCTGTTTTTATTGGTTGATACGGTTGAGCTGAGATAATACAATGGTGTAAATCCAATATTTCCCCAATAGGCTTTCTTTACACCTACGGTTGAACGAAGTTTTAATCCTTCAACCGGAGCGGCTTCTATATACGCATTTCCAACAATATCGTCAGACCAGTTGTAGCCTCCCAGTCGTGTTTGAATATAGGCTACCGGGTTGGTCATTTCCTGACCCACATAATTAGAAATCCCGTAAGGATTTCCATTCGGATCTTTTATAATTCCCGGATTGCTATAAATTCCGGCATTTGGCTGGGAAGCAATATCCGTTACCACGAGGGGTGTAACCGGATCGAGGTTAATGGCAGAACTCAGAGGCCCGCCAAACTCGCTGTTGGTATTGCCCAGTCCCGTGCTCTTCTGATTCGTATATCCAAGGGTTTGCCCGATGGTGAAGATTTTGGAAAGCTTGTGCGTAGAGTTTAAACGGAAATTTGTTTTTCTGTAGTTTGAAATTTCCGTAGCCACGATTCCGTCCTGGTATTGGGTGCCGGCCGATAGATAAAAGGTCGATACATTGTTTCCTCCGCTTACACTAATTTCATGTGCATAACGTCCGGCAGATGAATTGAATATTGCTTTTTGCCAATCTGTTCCGGTTCCAAGGGCAGCAACATCATTAAACACGATGTCTTTTCCTGCGGCAACGGAACTTTCGTTTCTTAATACAGCATATTCCGTAGCATTCAATAGCTGCAACATCCGTTCTGGCGAAGAAACGCCGTAAAAACCATTGTAGTTCACAGAAAGTTTACCGGAGCGTCCTTTTTTTGTAGTCACCAGGATGACACCCGCAGCCGCCCTGGTACCATAAATGGCTGAGGACGCGGCATCTTTCAACACTTCGATCGATTCAATGTCGGATTGATTGAGGTATCCGATTCCACCCGCATCAACCACAACCCCATCTACCACCCAAAGCGGATTATTGTTGTTGAAAGTGGTAACGCCTCTCACCCGGATGGTAGAAGCAGACCCCGGTTGTCCGGAATTTTGCATAATGGTAACCCCTGAAACGCGGCCCTGAAGCGCCTGTTCGATCCGTCCATTGGGAACATTTTCGAGATCCCTCGCTTTTACGGTTGCGATGGCACCGGTTACATTTGCTTTCTTCTGCGTACCATATCCCACCACTACCACTTCGTCCAGGGAGTTCGGTAACGGCTCAAGGGCAATGTTGTAGTCGGATTGTCCGGGTTTGAGCGGAAGTTCATAATTGTGGTATCCGGTGAAACTAACCACCAAAGTGGAAGAAGCTGATGGAACACCAATTCTAAAATTACCACTACTATCTGTCTGAGTGGCAGTTGTACTACCTTTTACTGTTACGGTAGCACCCTCTAATTCCTCTCCCGAACCTTTGTTCGAAACTTTTCCGGTAACAGTAATAGTCTGAGCTATCGACTGGATGGAAAATAAAAGGATGGAGAAAAACGTCAATAATAAAGCAGTTTTACATTTCATACGCAAGCCTTTAGTTTTTATAAAAAGTACGTTTTCGCGAGGCGATAAAGTTCTGGATCCCGGAAGGAAAAACAAAATTTTCGCCCCAACAATAATACTACAATTTTTTGTGCACAAGCCTGATTTACCCCCATTTTACTACATCAATACTACATCAGAAATAATTATTACTTTCACACCCACTAAATTGCCCGATGAGAACGATTGCTGTAATTTTACTGTTCATCCTTTTTCACCCCTGCTTTGGGCAAAATACAATTGCACTGCCCGAAATTGTCAATTATAATAAGCAGACATACGGCGCCGGAACTCAAAATTGGGATATCCGGCAGGATCAGAACGGCTTGCTCTATTTTGGAAACAATGAAGGTCTTTTGAGTTTTGACGGAACTTACTGGAAACTCTATCCTCTGCCTAACAATACCATTGTGCGTGCCATTGCAATTTCAACCGATGGAAAGATTTTTGTGGGCGGACAAAATGAGTTTGGATTTTTTGCAACCGGAAAAAACGGATCACTCGTATATCAGTCACTACTCAGCTTGATTCCGGAAAATGACCGGTCTTTCGACGATGTCTGGAATATCTGCTGCGTAGGAAAGGATATCTTTTTTAGAACAAACAAACGCATCTTTCAGTTGAGTAACAATAAGATTACCGTTTTCCGCACCCGTTCGGAATGGCGCTTTCTTGGTGCGGCAAACAACCTGCTCATGGCACAGGACCTTGAATACGGTTCTCTCTTATTCCAAAACGGTAACTGGAAGCCGTTTCTTAAGAGCACGATCCTGTCGCCCGGCTCGCTGATTACCTCGTTTTTTTCGCTGGATAGCAGCCGCGTGCTCATCACTACCCTGAAGGATGGAGCTTATATTTATAAAAATGGTAATCTTTCCCGCCTGCAACTTTCGCCTCCCGACTTAGCCGAGAAGGAGTTGATTTACAAAGCTATCGCGATCAATCAAGGCAGGATTGCACTCGCCACAAGTTTTGGCGGCTGCCACATTATTGATCAGAACGGCAATCTTATCCAAAGTTTCACGAGCGGGGAAGGATTGCAGACAGATAACATCAGAAGCATTTTTGCTGATAGAAATAAAAATCTTTGGTTGGGGCTGAACAACGGTATTGACTTTGTGGCCTATGATAATTCTATCAAGCATATTTTTCCGGGCAACGAAAACTTCGGGTCAGGATATACGGCCCTCGTGTTCAACAAGCAGCTATTTCTTGGGACTTCCAATGGGCTATTCAGTGTCAATATCGGGAATTCGAATGATCTTAGTTTTGTAAGAAAGAAACTGTCATTGGTCAGGAATTCGGCCGGCGAGGTATGGAATTTATCCGCGGTAAATGACCGCTTGCTGATGGGCCATCACAATGGCGCTTTCACCATTCAAAATGGTGAAGCCGCCGTTCTTGATGACCACATCGGATTCTGGACATTTCTTCCACTCGACCGCGTGCTGCCATCCAAACTAATGGTTGCCGGAAATTATCTCGGCCTGAATTTCTATTCCTTCGAAAATGGGAAATTTTCGGGCATTCCACTGAATGCCACTTTCGAATCCGCACGTTTTGTTGTGGTTGAAAATGAAAACACGGTTTGGGTTTCGCATCCCTATAAAGGCGTCTATCAGGTAAAACTTCATTCTGCAGATTCGGCGACAATCTCAAATTATCGCGAAAACAAAGGCATTGTTTCATCCACCAATAATTATGTTTTCAGAATCAAAAACCGCATCGTAGTCACGAATGAAACGGGGATTTATGAATACGATGATCAGAAAGACCGGTTCGAACCATCCTCGTATTTCAGGAAAATTCTAAACGAAGAAAATATCCGGTATCTTAAGGAAGATCCGTCGGGAAATGTGTGGTTTATCAAAAAAAAGGAACTAGGTGTGGTAGATTTTTCTTTCGAACCGGCAAAAACCATCTATTTCCCCGAACTGTCTAACCGCCTTGTAAATGGATTTGAAAGTGTATATCCATATGACGAACACAATATTATAATCGGAAGTGAAAAAGGCTTTTATCATTTGGATTTTGCTGCCTACAAGAGAAATTTTGAACGGCTTGTAACGAAGATCCGGGCTGTGAGAACGATTGACAAAACGGACAGTTTATTATACGGCGGGTACGGAAAGCAGGAAAAAGTTCACCTCCCGTTTGCCCTCAATTCCATTCATTTCGATTATTCTGCCACTCTTTTTGGACAACAAAGCAACATCGAATACTGCTATCTCTTGAAAGGATTTGACAAGGCCTGGTCAAAATGGTCGGCAAAACCGGAAAAGGATTATACTAATCTTCCCGCCGGTGATTACGTCTTTATGGTAAAGGCACGAAATAATTTGGGAAACGAATCCGAACCGGCGGTCTATTCCTTCACAGTTTTGTCGCCCTGGTACCGGTCCGGATTTGCCTACTCGATCTATTCGGTTTTCATTTTCGGATTTTTCGTTTTTGGTTACCGGTACCAGAAGAAGAAATTTTTGCTTCAGAAAGAACGATTTGAAAAGCAACAGAAACAAACTGAATATCTTTATCAGTTGGAGCTGGAGAAAAATGAGAAAGAAATTGTTAAGCTGAGAAATGAGAAACTCGAGGCAGAAATCGAACATAAGAATTCAGAATTAGCGACCTCGGCCATGCATCTCGTTCAAAAGCGGGAAATGATCGGACGAATACGGAGCGCACTTATGGGCTCGGTGAAAAAAATGGAAGCCTCCGCGGTCTCTGAGGAATTCAAAAAACTACTGAAGATCTTAGGCGAGGATAATAAGATCGATGATAGCTGGGAACATTTTGCTCATCATTTCGATAAGGTACATTCTGATTTTTTGGTATTACTGAAGAAAAAATATCCTGTCCTGACGGCCGGAGAGCTGAAGTTGTGCGCCTACCTGCGAATGAATCTTTCAAATAAGGAAATTGCGCAGCTTATAAACATTTCAGTACGCGGAGTTGAAATTGCCCGTTACCGGTTGCGGAAGAAACTGGGATTGTCCAAAGAAATTAATTTGTTTGAATTTCTATTGAATGAGCAGGCGATTCTCATTCCAAACACCGAAAATCAAATGCATTAAGGATCGCGGTTGTTCTTTTGCCGACCAGACTTGAACGTCCATTCCTAAGAATTAGTCCATAAAAAATAACTTCGGTCGAAGTCGGGCAATTTAGAGAAAATCCTCCCGGTTTTGATGCACTTTTGCTGAAATTTCAAGGGAAGATGTACACTCAACATAAAAAGGGAATGATGCAGGCGTTGGTGGCCGCAGTGCTTTGGGGAGGATCCGGTACCCTCGTACAATTCCTGTTGCAGAAGCGGGATTTGAGTGTGGAATGGCTTTTGACAATGCGGTTGCTGGTGTCGGGACTCACACTGTTGGGATTTGCTGTATTGCAAAAAAGGGATGTTTTATCAATCTGGCGGATTAGGAAAGACGCAATTCAGCTTGTCGTATTCAGCCTCATCGGGATGCTTGGCGTACAATATACCTATTTTGCTGCCATCCAGCATTCCAATGCGGCGACTGCAACGGTTCTGCAATTTGCCGGTCCTATATTTATTGCGCTCTATCTTGCATTAAGAGAGAGAAAGTTTCCGTCGGCCACCGAAGGCATTGCCATCCTGCTGGCAGTTGCCGGCACGTTTCTGCTGGTAACCCATGGAAGATTTGGAGCCCTTTCCATTACAAAAACCGGCTTCTTTTTTGGCATTGCTTCCGCTGTTACGCTCGCCATTTATACCCTGCAACCGCAGGAGCTATTGAAGAAATATGATTCCACCCTCGTCATCGGCTGGGCCATGACAATGGCAGGCATTTTATTCAGTTTTATAAGAGCTCCCTGGCAAATTACCGGATACTGGGATGTTCAAACGTTTATTTATGTGTTTTTCATCATCATGTTTGGCACCTTAATCGCTTTTTACTCTTATTTGAATGCGACGAAACTGATTGGGGGCAAAAAAACAAGCTTGCTCGTCTCGGTGGAGCCGCTGGTGGCTGTTCTTCTTGGCGTAATCTGGCTAAAAACGCCCTTTATGCTGTACGATTGGGCGGGAACCGCTTGCATTGTTTCAACGGTTTTTCTCCTGACACGCAAATCGAATAGTGATAAACAGTAAAACCCGGCATTCTGTACCTCCTGATGAAGCCGGTAACAACCGGGTCAAAGATGGGCAGGCGGTTAACATAAAATATTTCCCACACTGTTTTTATTGCAACTGATAAGCCGCCACGCTGTTGGCCAGAAACGTGGGTATAAACACAACCTTTTTAACCGGATCAAATCCAAGATCGGCAGCATTCTTTTTTTGTTTGCGTGTATCCAGCAGGGTTTCTGACTTTCCCGACGCGTCAACATAATAAACTACTCCCACCCAGGAGGTGAGTACGAAATCGCCATTCCCCACCGGCTCAATTCCGTCTATTGACTCCGGAAGTGCTGCCACCGTTGTGATCTGTTTATTCTTATCGGCCTTGACAAAGGATTTTCCCGAACCAATATATAGCAAATCGCCCACTGCCTTTAGTCCATTTACGCCCTGCAGGTTTTCGAGATAAAGTGTTGGAATATCGTTTTCTATCCGATGGACTTTGCCTGTTCTTGAATCTGAAACATACACGATTCCTTTGTCTGAAACCGTGATGTCGTTTAACATCTGGCTGTTTGGAATCGCAATTTTTTTCTCAACCTTTCCTTCCGGGACGTCAATCACCACTACTTCCGTTAAATCTGCTGCATAAAGGCGGTTGTTGAAGATTCCTAATCCCTTTGGAGCATTCAGTCCCGTAATCCAGGTGCTGTCATAATTTTTCCCATCGGTCGATAATTTCGCAATTCCGCCCTTTCCGTCGACATCGAGCGGCCCGCCATCAATTAGTGATACATACAGAAGGCCGGCATTCTGATCGTATAAAACTGATTCAGGAGTGGCAACGACCGGATCCGTTTCCCAAATTTTCTTCAGTTGATGTTGCTGCGCATTGGCCTGCATGGTAAAGGCGATGATAATTGCAAAGAAGGCGTATTTCATAATGGTAATTTAATCGATATACATATATAATTAATCCCGATTAATGAAGATAATGTTTTTATATATAGGAATGCTTTTTTGCTCCGCGCAAAGGAATATCCTAAGTTTATTTCCTTATCTTTCAAATCCATTTTTGAAATCGAACTACTATGAAGAAACTGATCATTTTGATTTTAATAGGCGGTTTTGGGCTTTCGGCGTATTCTCAAAAGCAGTGGGAGATTGTTCCCGGGAAAATCCAGACCGCATGGGCGAAACAGGTGAATCCGGAAAAACCTTTGCCGGAATATCCACGTCCGCAGATGGTACGGGCAAACTGGATCAATCTTAATGGATTGTGGCAATATGCAGTTAAACCAAAATCGGACTTGTCTCAGCTTCCATCACAGTTTAACGGACAGATACTTGTTCCCTTCGCCATCGAATCGGCCTTGTCGGGGGTTGGCAAAACGGTTGGAAAAGACAGTGTGCTCTGGTACGAACGGACATTTTCACTTCCAAAAAATTTCAATAAAAATAAACTGCTGCTTCATTTCGGGGCCGTTGACTGGCAGGCCGAAGTTTATGTAAATGGGAAAAAAGCAGGATCTCACGAAGGCGGTTATGATCCTTTCACCTTTGATATTTCCGGTCTCATCCATAAATCCGGTGAGCAGAAAATCACTGTTAGGGTTTCGGATCCTACCGATGCGGGGCCACAACCAAGAGGAAAGCAGGTGAAAGATCCCGAAGGCATATGGTACACGCCGGTGACCGGAATCTGGCAAACGGTTTGGCTTGAAGCGGTTCCGGACAGCTATATTTCAGCTACCCGGCAAACGCCGGATCTTTCCACACAAACGATTTCTGTTGCGACGGAAATGGTAAACCGCCAACCGGGCGATCAATTGAAGGTGACAGTTTGGAAAGGAGACGAGAAGATTGCCGAAAAAGCGGTGGAGGCAGATCAAACTGCGGTAGCCGCTATTCCCGATCCAGTAATATGGTCGCCCTCATCGCCATTTTTATACGATCTGATGATCAGCCTGGTAAGAAAGGGCAAAACGATCGATGAGGTGAAAAGCTATTTCGCCCTGCGAAAAATTTCTCTGGCTCCCGATGCCGCCGGCGTTCAGCGGCTAATGCTCAACGACCGGTTTCTGTTTCAATTCGGTCCGCTCGATCAGGGCTGGTGGCCCGATGGATTATACACTGCGCCAACCGATGAGGCTTTGAAATTCGACATCGTAAAGACAAAGGAAATGGGATTTAATATGATCCGGAAACATGTGAAAGTGGAACCTGCAAGATGGTATTATTACTGCGACAGTATCGGAATGCTGGTATGGCAGGATATGCCGAGCGGCGATCTGGGAAACCGGTGGGATTCCAGGCCGGCCATAATCGGCATCGCCACCGATAAAGAGCGCACTCAGCAATCAGAAAACATCTATCGTACCGAATGGAAAGAGATTATCGGTGATTTTTACAACTTTCCTTCCATTGTTGTCTGGACACCTTTCAACGAAGCCTGGGGACAGTTTAAAACCAAAGAAATCGTTGAACTTACTCGTCAACTCGATTCGTCGAGACTGATCAATACCGCCAGCGGCGGGAATTTTGTTGAAACCGGCGATATCATCGATCTCCATAATTATCCTGATCCGGCTATGCCGAGAGCCGATCTTTTTGGTCGGGAAAGAGCGGTTGTACTGGGAGAATTCGGAGGTCTCGGGCTTCCCGTAAAAGGCCATACCTGGCAGGACGAGAAAAATTGGGGATATCAGACATTCAAAAATCCCGACGATCTCTTCAAACGCTATGCTGACCTCATCAACCGGATCCCAGACCTCATAAAAAAAGGTTTGTCCGCCGCGGTGTATACACAAACAACGGATGTGGAAGTGGAAGTGAACGGACTGATGACCTACGACCGGGCCGAAATAAAAATGCCGGTTGAGCGCCTGCAAAGTTTACATCGTCCGTTATATGATCCCAAGATTGCTGTGATGTTGGATAACCAAAGGTGAAGCATAAATTCGGCGTGAAACGATTATTGAGCGATGCAACCGGTCGAACATATTTTTTGGCTGGGATGATCGGTTCCGGTTGCCGTTCAGGCAATTCGCCGGAACGCGTAACGAAAACCGAAGTTTTCGGTCAGTTCGGAAATTCGTTTATATTCCAAATCTTTCTTCCGCCATCTCGCGAATATTGTCGCCGATGGCAAGACTTGCGGTTGCAGCCGGTGAAGGCGCATTTAATACGTGGATACTTGTGTCTTTGTATTCGATTCTGAAGTCATCTTTTGTATCCCCTTTTTCATTGAGCAACATTGCTCTCACGCCCGAGCGGCCCGGCTGAATGTCGTTCATCGTTAAGGAAGGAATTAGCCTCTGCAGTGTTCTCAGAAACAGCTTTTTCGAAAATGCACGCCGGTATTCATTGACGCCAAATGCCATGTTATTGAAAAAAAGTTTCCAGGTGCCGCTGTATCCGAGGGCGTCACGGGTATCGGCCCAGTTGAAATCGGTTTTGCCATAACCTTCCCGCTTGAAGGTAAAAACAGCATTCGGACCACATTCAATTTCTCCATTCGTCATCCGCGTGAAATGCACGCCGAGAAATGGAAAATCCGGATGCGGAACCGGGTAAATCAGGTTCCTGACTTTGTGCTTTGCCTCGTCCGTGAGTTCGTAATAATCGCCCCGGAATCCAACCACATGTTCCTTCAGTTTTACGTGATCCTTCCGGGCAAGCCTGTCGGCCTGTAACCCCCCGCAAAAGATCAGGTATTTTGCTTTGAAATTACCGCGGGAGGTAGCAATGATATTAAGATCATCTTCTTTTGCAAAGCCGAGTGCTTCCGTTTCGAGCTGTAGTTTGCTACCGGGCTGAATGCCGATAGCCAGTTCAACCATTTTTTCCGTTGCCATCACATAATCGATGATGCCGGTATCGGGCACCCATAATCCGGCTATTCCTTCACAAAACGGCTCATGTTCTTTTATTTGCTGAGGGTTAATTTTTTCAATCCCCTTCAAGCCGTTTTCAATACCGGTATGGTAGATCTTCTCGAGGTAGGGGAGTTCTGCCTCATCGGTAGCCACAACCACTTTTCCACACACGTCATGCGGGATATTGTTTTCTGCCGCGAATTGCACCAGGGCTTTTCTGCCTTCCACGCAATTTTTTGCTTTCAGCGATCCGGGTTTGTAATACAGTCCGCTGTGTAATACGCCGGAGTTGTTGCCCGTTTGATGCGGCGCCAGCCGGTTTTCCTTTTCCAGTAAAACGATCTTTAGGCCGGGATGATGTTGCTGAAGGCGGTAAAAGGTTGCCGCACCTACAATTCCGCCTCCGATAATTGCGATGTCAAAAATCTGCGTTTCCAAATTTTTTCATTTTAAAGTGATAAGCCGGTTGGAGATGCAAAAATAGTTTTTCCGTAGATTATTTTTTTAGCCGGATTATCAACCTTTTTCGCTGCCGGATCCCCGGCTGCTGTACACAGATCGGGCAGGGCGGCGGGTCGCAATATTTTCGTTGGCTTTACCATTTATTTAATTTGCAAGTTTCATTTTCCTTCCTGTAATTTAATATTTTTGCCGCTTTTAAATAATACTTCCTTCTAATATGAAACCAAAATACTTGCTCACTTTTTCTTTGTTTTTATGCCTGATAGCTGCCTGCAGCAACAAGAAAAATGAGGCCGGCGCTGCATCGGCGGCAAATCAGGTAAAGGATTATCCGGTATTAACGATTACGCCGGTTACCACTACGCTTTTTTCCGATTATCCGGCTATCATTGAAGGTGAGCAAAATGTGGAGATCAGGCCAAAAATCGATGGCTATGTTGAAAGAATTTATGTTGATGAAGGATCATCTGTGAAAAAAGGACAGCTTTTATTCAGCATCAGTGCACCGCAGTACGAACAGGAAGTGAGAACCGCCAATGCAAATATCAAGATCGCCGAGGCGAAAGTGAATGCCGCAGAGATGGAAGTAAATAAAGTAAGGCCGCTTGTGGAAAAAAATATTATTAGTGAATATGAATTGCAATCGGCCGAATATACGCTTCAGTCAAACCAGGCAGCACTGGCACAGGCAAAGGCAACTTTAGCGAATGCGAGAACTAATCTGGGATATACCTCCATTACCAGCCCGGTTAACGGAGTGGTGGGAACAATTCCCTATAAAATCGGGAGCCTGGTGAGCAGCAATACTGCACAGCCATTAACAACTGTTTCAAACATTGGAAATATTTATGCTTATTTTTCTATAAACGAAAAGCAGGTGTTGGAATTTGCAACGGAAACCGGTGGCGGATCAACCAATGAAAGCCTGGCAAAACTGCCTCCGGTGCAACTGATTCTTGCCAACGGGAATACATTTGATCAGTTGGGAAAAATAGAAACCGCAACCGGTTTGATCAATACGCAAACGGGATCAGTGAGGGTAAGAGCCACATTCCCCAATCCGGGAAATTTGATCAGAAGCGGCAGTACGGGTTCTGTAAGAATTCCGGCAACGGTGCAAAACGCCATCCTCGTTCCTCAAAAATCGACCTATGAAATCCAGGGAAAGAAGTTTGTATATCTGCTGGGAGACAGCGGAATGGTGAAGAGTGCACAGATAAGAATCAGGGATAACAATGACGGTCAATTTTATGTAGTGGAAGACGGATTGAAAGCCGGCGATAAGATCGTGTTGGAGGGAGTGGCTACCTTAAGAGAAGGTTCAAAGATCGATCCGCGTTTGATAAGCGCTGATTCGGTCTACAACAGCAGGAATATTAAGGAAGTTGCCGATTCCAAATAAAGTTTTTTTAATTTATTGACAGCATTAATTTGAAAATATGTTTAACCGTTTTATAGAACGTCCGGTATTATCCACCGTGATCTCGATTTTGATTGTGGCACTGGGGATATTGGGACTGAAAGCGTTACCGATCTCGCAGTATCCCGAAATCGCGCCGCCAACGGTTAATGTTTCGGCTTCTTATCAGGGTGCGAATGCCGATGTTGTGCTGAATAGTGTGGTTATCCCGCTGGAGGAACAGATCAACGGGGTGGAGGGAATGACTTACATGACTTCATCAGCCGGAAATGATGGAAGCGCAAGAATTACAATTAATTTCGAATTGGGAACAGATCCTGATCTTGCAGCCGTAAACGTTCAAAACCGTGTTTCAAGGGCAACGAGCTTGTTACCGGCGGAAGTTACCCGTGCCGGCGTTACTACTGCTAAAAGCCAAAGCAGTAACCTCGTGATCTTCTCGCTTTACAGTACCAATCCCGCTTATGATCAAACATTTTTGCAGAATTATGCTGAAATAAATCTTGTTCCCCAAATAAAAAGGGTGTCGGGAGTTGGTTCAGCCTCCGCTTTTGGCCAAATGGATTACACCATGCGTATCTGGCTTAAACCGGATGTGATGGCATCTTACGGGCTCATTCCTTCGGACATCAGTGCGGCGCTGGCCGAACAAAATATTGAAGCCGCCCCGGGACAGTTTGGTGAACAGGGGTCGCAGTCCTTTCAATATGTTATTAAATATAAGGGAAGGCTCAAAAGTGAACAGGAATTTGGAGACATCGTGATCCGCTCGTCCGGCAACGGACAGATATTACGGCTGAAGGATATTGCCAGGATTGAATTGGGCGCGATGAACTATGCAAGTACGAGCGAAACCAATGGTTACCCATCGGTGGGTGTGGCTATAGCGCAAACTGCAGGATCCAATGCAAAGGAGGTAATTGAAGGAAGCCTTAAGGTATTGGACGAACAAAAGGCGTTTTTCCCGCAGGGCGTTTCCTACGTAAACCTCGTAAATGCCAATGACTTCCTTGACGCATCCATCCACAAAGTGGTATCTACCCTGATGGAAGCTTTTTTGCTGGTATTTCTCGTAGTGTTTATCTTTCTGCAGGATCTGCGGTCCACTCTTATTCCCGCAATTGCCGTTCCCGTGGCAATTCTTGGAACATTTTTCTTTCTTGATCTGTTTGGTTTTACGATCAATTTACTGACTTTATTCGCGCTATTGCTGGCGATCGGAATTGTAGTTGATGACGCCATCGTTGTGGTAGAAGCCGTGCATGCGAAGTTGGATAAAGGCTATAAATCGGCCCTGAAAGCAAGTAAGGATGCAATGTCTGAAATTTCCGGGGCAATCATTTCCATCACATTGGTAATGGCAGCCGTATTTGTGCCGGTAACATTTATCAGCGGATCGGCCGGCGTATTTTATAAGCAGTTCGGGCTTACCCTTGCGATAGCAATTATTTTATCCGCGGTAAACGCCTTAACGCTGAGCCCGGCTCTTTGTGCCATCTTTTTGAAACCGCATAAAGATGAACATGGTAAAAAACAAAATCTTTTACAGCGTTTCTATACCGCCTTCAATACCGCATTCGAATCAACTACTCAAAAGTATAAGCGTTCCGTAGCTTTTTTAAGCAGAAGAAAATGGATTCCCTGGCTGGCAGTGGTCGCGTTCAGCGGGCTGCTCTATTATCTGATGGAGACCACACCGAAATCATTTGTTCCGGATGAAGATATGGGTGGAATTATGGCCGATATCGCATTGCCTCCCTCTGCTTCCACTGAGCGATCTGCTGAAATTGCGGATGAAGTGGTTGCCATTGCAAAGACAATTCCTGAAGTGGCAAACATCCTGAAAATTACAGGCAGGGGAATGATCAGCGGTTCGGGAAGTAATTATGGAATGGTGATCATGAAACTGAAGCCCTGGGATCAGCGCAAGGGCGAAGGGCAGGATGTACAATCCATCATCGGACAGCTGTTTGCCAAAACCTCGGGCATCAGAGACGCGAGAATCATCTTCTTTGCTCCACCAACATTATCGGGCTTTGGAATGTCGGGAGGATTTTCCTTTCAGTTGCAGGATAAAACCGGTAAAGACATCGCCAGTTTCTATAAAGTTGGATCAGACTTTCTTGCCGCTTTAAATGAACGGCCTGAAATTCAATATGCAAGCACATCATTCAACCCAAATTTCCCGCAATTTGAGATTGATGTAAACGTGGCTAAAGCCAAAGAAGCAGGATTTACGGTAAACGATATTCTTTCCACCATGCAGGGTTATTACGGAGGCGTATATGCATCAAACTTCAACCAGTTTGGAAAGCAATATCGCGTAATGTACCAGGCAGAACCGGCTTTCAGGGCCAATCCCGAAGGATTAAACAATATTTACGTTCGAAATAAGAACGGTGAAATGGCGCCCATCACCAGTTTTATTACGCTGTCGAGGGTGTATGGTCCGCAGTCAATCAATCGTTTTAACCTTTTTACCGCCATTTCTGTTACCGGATCTCCAAACCCGGGATACAGCAGCGGTGACGCCATTAAGGCAATTGAAGAAGTGGCTGCCAAAACTTTACCAATCGGATATGGATATGAATTTTCAGGCTTAACAAGAGAAGAACTGAAAGCAGGTGGTCAGACCGTCTTCATCTTCCTGCTCGTAATCATGTTTGTTTTCCTGTTGCTGAGTGCCCAATACGAAAGCTATTTATTGCCTTTCGCGGTTTTGCTGCCCTTGCCGGTAGGACTGGCGGGAGCATTTTTATTTGCCAGGTTATTCGACATTTCCAATAACATCTACCTGCAGATTACGCTCATTATGCTCGTGGGATTATTGGCAAAAAATGCCATCCTGATTGTGGAATTTGCTCTCGACCGGAGACGGCAGGGAATGTCGATCGTGCAATCGGCCCTCGAAGGAGCGGAAGCGCGGTTGCGACCGATCCTGATGACTTCGTTTGCATTTATTTTCGGAATTATTCCGCTTATGCTGGCGCAGGGTGCAGGCGCAAATGGTAATCGTTCGATCGGAACAGGAGCAGTTGGAGGAATGGTAATCGGAACGATTGTGGGCGTATTTATTATTCCGGTGATGTTTATCATTTTCCAGTCCATCCAGGAAAAATTCAGCGGACCGCCCAAACATCCGGGCAGGGTTAGAAAAGAAGCGGATGCACCGGCACTGGAGCCCGAAACGGTAGCCTAAATTGTGATAGTTGAACAGTAAAGAGATAACATTGATCAAAGGAAATTTAAGATTTGAAATGAACAGAACCAAAGCCGGATATTTATTATTTATTATTTTTTCTACTGTCATCGTTTCCTGTACTATTTCAAAACCCTATGTCGCTCCGCAAGTTGACAATGCCAACTTATACCGCGATGTCAATTCAACTGATTCGGCCGGCCTCGCGGATCTTCCATACACCGACGTTTTTTCAGATACGGTTTTGCAAAACCTGATCGGAGAAGGAATCAAAAGCAATTTTGATCTGCTCACGGCCTTTGAAAGAATCAACCAGGCCAACGCCTATTACCAGCAAAGCGCAGCTGCTTTAGCACCATCACTTTCGGCAAACGCAGGCGTTACAGTGGCTAAACTATCGGATATCCAGGGCGGAGGCGAGAAGAATACCGCTACGCAATATTCTATCGGACTTTCATCAAGCTGGGAAATTGATATTTGGGGAAAGTTAAACAGCGTAAAGAGGGCCAATCTCGCAAACCTGCTTCAGACAAGGGCGGGAGCAAGGGCGGTTCAAACCGAACTGGTGGCCGCTATTGCCGGTTATTATTATTCTTTACTCGCTTTGGATGAGCAACTCTTCATCACCCGTCAGACGGTGAAAACCTGGGATACCACGGTTCAAACAATGAGGGCGCTGAAAGAAGCGGCAAGGGTAACCGAAGCAGCCGTTGTTCAAAGTCAGGCCCAACGATATGCCGCCGAAGTAACCATCCCGGATTTAAAACGGGCAATTCGTGAAACAGAAAATTCCCTGAGTATTCTATTGGGAAGAAACCCCGGTCCGGTAAAAAGAACAGCAATGCCATTGCAGGATCCGGATATTGATCTCAGTACCGGTATTCCGGCAAGTTTATTATCCAACCGTCCCGACGTGCAGGAAGCAGAGCTCAACTTCCGGTATTATTTTGAGATGACCAATGCCGCGAAAGCATATTTTTATCCTTCGCTCACCCTGAACGGATCGGCCTCACTAACGGCGCTCAATCCGGGCGATCTTTTTAATCCTGGATCTCTTGCGGCAAGCATAGCCGGAGGATTGTTTCAGCCGATCTTCAATCAAAAGGCAAACAAAACAAGACTGGCTGTGTCAGAATCGCAGCAGAGGGCGGCCATTTTAAATTTCCGTAACACCATTCTGAATGCAGGGAAGGAGGTTTCCGATGCTCTTTATCTGAATGAGGTGGCGAATGAAAAAATAGCGATCCGGTCAAACCAAATGGATGCTTTGCAAAAATCGGTTTTATATACCCAGGAATTGTTGCGAAACGGATTTGCCACTTATACCGAAGTAATCAATGCGCGGCAGTTATTATTGCAGGCGCAGTTGGGCGGGGTAAACGACCATTTGCAGCAGCTGCAATCGGTGGTGCAACTGTACCGTGCTCTCGGTGGCGGTTGGCGGTGATCCGGCGGAAGAATGAATTTGAAAACGAAGATTTCTCCTGTTTAGTTTGCCGGTACTTTTGCCGACTGCTTATTTTCCAGGAATTGTTTGTGGCTGATAAAAAACCGGATTTCGGAAAAACTGATTTCGGGTAAGTGGTCTTTTATTGACTTCAAGGTCTTGCCGTCGTAGTGATGATAAAACCGTTCGATCTTTTCCAATTTATCCTGATCTAAG
The DNA here is from genome assembly GCA_023423835.1 of Bacteroidota bacterium. Taxonomy (GTDB): domain Bacteria; phylum Bacteroidota; class Bacteroidia; order Chitinophagales; family Chitinophagaceae; genus JAFAEW01. The sequence goes on from JAFAEW010000079.1 coordinate 57,471, forward strand.
AATCTCGACACTTCTAAGGCGCCGGTTATTACGAACTGCGCCAGGTGACCTTCAATTGTTGTTGGCGCGAAATTTCGTTCTGCCGCAATCTCTTCAACCGTTTTGCCGGCAAGATATAGATTGAATGTTTGAAGAGGCGAGCTGCCCTTTTTTTTCTTTGTTGTTGGTTGAATAGCTTGTTCCGCAGAAGCTGCCGCTTCTGATATCTCTATGTTATTTTCGCTGCAATAAGATTTTACCAGGCTGAGAAAATCGTTCCCGAATTGTCGGACTTTCATTTTTCCGAAGCCGGAGATTTGTTCAAGCTGGTAATGGTTTTGCGGCAATTTCTCCGCAATTTCCTCAATCGATTTATTCTTAGCGATTCTAAAAACGGGAAGATCATATTCCTGGCAGAGCTGATCACGCAGTCGCCTCAATTGTTGCTGTAATTTTGGATGATTACCGTTGATCTTTTTGTTTGATGAAAGAGAATGCGCATTAATATTAAATTCCGGTTGCTTGAAATTCTTCTTTTGTTTTTGCCATTCTTCCACATCAAAACCGTTTCTGCAGCTTTCAATGAGATGCTTTTGAAAATGTAGCAGCAGCAGCATTTCCTTCACATTATCATTAAATTCCCTGGCATGCAGATAACTGTCTGTCTGAACAGCGGTATCCTCTAACAGTTCGATCGTCCTGTTTAAGGATTCTAAAAAATACGGTACTGCTTTTTTTGTTTTATCCTGAATGAGGTCTTGATTTCGTTCGTCCTGCGATTCAAAGTTTTGCTGCAACCATAATCTGAATTTTTCCGCCGTTTGTTCAATCCCTTCGATTCTGTGAAATACATCATCCATCCATGTACCGGTTTCGATTTCAAACGAGGCTTCATTTGAACGGATATATTCCTGTAATTCTGCTGCAACCGATAACGGCTTGTTAAATTGAAAGGTTGAAATGAGACTTTGGCGACGGAAATTTTCGGCGGCAACCGAAGCCTCATTCTCGAGCTGCTCTCTCCCCGTTTTATTTGTAGAAAACTTCAGAATGGTGGGATCATTTGCAAGGCCTGAAATTGGTATTTTACTGAGTAAAACTATTCCTTCCATGGAAGTACAACGGCTTAATGCCACGTACACCTGCCCTGGCGCAAATGCATGTCCGGCATCAATGATAGCCTTTTCAAAAGTCAATCCCTGACTCTTATGAATGGTAATGGCCCAGGCCAGCCGTAGCGGAAACTGCGAAAAAGATCCGAGAACTTCTTCTTCAATTTCACGTGAACTGTGGTTCAATACATATCTGATGTTATCCCATTTTTCACGTTTCACTTCAATATGGTTTTCTTCCTCTTCACACTTAACGAGTATCTTGTCCGCTTCCAATAACGTGACTGTTCCGATTTTTCCATTATAATACCTTTTGCCTTTTTCACCCGAATCGTTTTTAACAAACATTACTTGTGCTCCCACCTTTAGTTCGAGTGAAACATCGACGGGAAATGCGTTTTCAGGAAAATCATTTTCTATTTCCGCTTTATAGATGAATTGTTTGGAGTTCAACGCAGTCAGTTCGCACTGGTTGATTTTCCTTGCTTTGTCGTTATGTGTGGTAAGGATTATAAATCCGCCATTTTTCCGGCGATCGAATGCCGGCTTATAAAGTTTGTCGAGCAGTGTGCGGCATTCTTCATCGAGGCAATTGTTGCGCACTCTGTTTAAAAGACCGATAAATGCACTGTCCGACTGCCGGTAAATCTTATCAAACTCAATGGAAAGAAGATCTGATTTTTTTAGTGCAAGGCTTTCAAAAAAATACGGGCTGTTGTACCAGCTGTTCAAAATCGTCCATTCGGTATCTTTTACTACCGGAGGCAATTGAAACAAATCTCCGATAAACAGCATCTGCACACCGCCAAAGCTTTCTGCCGGCCTCCTTCTGATAAACCTCAATACCGCATCTATCGCATCGAGGATATCGCATCTCACCATACTCACCTCATCGATGATCAACAGCTCGAGTTCGCGCAGGATTTTTTTCTTTTCACCCCTTAGTTTCAGGCGCGATAAATAAGAATTTACATTTTCACCTCCTGAGGAAAAATATCCTGTGGTTGGCACAAAAGGGGAAAACGGAATTTGAAAGAAGGAATGAATGGTTACACCTCCCGCATTTATTGCCGCCACGCCCGTAGGCGCTACCACTGCCAGATTTTTTGAACAATTTTCTCTGATATATTTGAGAAACGTCGTTTTGCCGGTTCCCGCTTTGCCTGTAAGAAAAATGTTTTTTGAGCCTTCCATCACAAGTTTTGCGGTGATATCAAAGATGGAAGTGGGTTCTTTGGGATTGATAGTATTCAATTTTCAACGGTTTTAAATTCTAAGTTAAACAAATTTAATAAAGTTTACAACTCCTGGCCGGGTGGATGTATTGACCGCTATTTCCTATTTTTGCCCACTGATTATGAACATTGCATTTGACGCGAAGAGAGCTTTTGAAAATTCAACGGGATTAGGTCAATATAGCAGAACCCTGATAAACTCGCTTTGTAATTATTATCCTGACAACAAATATTTTCTTTGTACGCCCGGCAGCGGAACGGCCTACAATTATAAGGCATTTGATAACACCTTTTTGCTTCAGCCTCACGGGTTGCTAAACAAGCTTTTTAAAAGTGTCTGGAGAAGTAACGGCATCAAGAAAGATTTAAAGAAAAACGGTATCGATATCTATCACGGCTTGAGTCATGAAATTCCCTTCGGACTGGAAAAGACCGGGATAAAATCGGTGGTTACCATCCATGATTTGATATTTGAAAAATATCCGGATCAGTACAACCGGCCGGATATTCTCATATACCGAAAAAAGTTCCGAAATTCCTGTGCGAATGCCGACAAGATAATCGCCATCAGTCATCAAACGAAAACGGATTTGCAGGAGATTTATAATGTGGCCGAAAATAAAATCGTTGTTTGTTATCAGAGTTGCGATCCTGCCTTCAGCAGGAGGGTTTCAGAGGAGGAAAAAAACAGGATACGGAAACTTTACCGGCTTCCAGAAAAATTTTTCTTATCCGTTGGTTCAATCATTGAAAGAAAAAATCTTTTGCTGATCGCAAAAGCGATGAAAATTATCCGCGACCGCTTATCTTCCGGAGAGGTTTTGCCCGTAGTTGTAATAGGAGAGGGAAAAAATTATAAGCAAACTGTAAAAGACTTTTTGAAACAGCACAATCTGGAAGAGAAGATGATTTTTTTAAATGAAAGCGAGCAGATCAGGCATCTGCCATCCTTTCACTCGAGTGAAGACTTGCCCGCCATTTTTCAGCAGGCTACCGCTCTGATCTATCCATCGATTGAAGAAGGATTCGGCATTCCGGTACTGGAAGCAATTTCAAGTAAGATTCCGGTTATTACATCTGATCGTTCGGCCCTTCCTGAAGCCGGAGGCAAAGCGGCCTGCTACATCGATCCTTTAGATCCTGAAGAAACGGCGGAAGCAATGATGGCAGTGGCCGAGGATGAAATTTTACGGATGGAAATGATCGGGCAAAGTTGCCGGCATCTTCAAAATTTCACCCCTGAAAAAACTGCGGCAGGCGTGATGGCAGTTTACAAAAGTTTAAACCCCAATCGTTATGGAAACGTTTGAAACAGACATCTTAAATTGCCTGGAACAATTGCGCTGCGGCGGAACAATTCTTTATCCCACCGACACAATCTGGGGAATCGGATGCGATGCTACCAATGCGCATGCAGTGGAAAAGATCTTGTCATTAAAAAATCGTCCTACTACCAAAAGCTTTGTAGTATTGGTTTCCGACGAACGCGACATACTTTATTATACTGCTTCACCTGACATCAGCATTTTTGATTTTTTACAACAGACAAGTAAGCCAACAACCGTAATTTACAATCATGCATTGGGAATTGCTGCCAATGCAGTGGCTAGTGACGGATCGGTTGCAATAAGAATCTGTCGCGATAATTTTTGCCGCCATCTGATCCGGCGATTTGGAAAGCCTGTGATCAGTACTTCTGCCAATCTTAGCGGTTGTCCATCTCCCGGTAATTTTTCACAGATCGATGACCGTATAAAAAAAGGGGTAGATTATATTGTGCACCACCGGCAAAATGAAACAGCTATCGCTTCCGCTTCAGCTATTATTAAATGGGAAAACGGGAATGCACGGGTGTTAAGAAAATAGCCGCAATTGCGTCAATCTGCAAATAGCTCGTATCGCGACTTTGGTCTTTGGGATTCTTTCCACGAAAATCCTCTCAATCTTATTTCTTCATGGTTTACCTGCCGCATGGGATAAGTAGTTCCAACAAGATTACTTCTGAAAACCACTTTCGAAGGCCGCCGGTCATTGAAATAGATATCGATGATATCGGAACTTGCCTTATTTACGCCGATATATTTGTTGTCATCGTCCTGCGCATAATAAACGCTTTCCGCATTGCCTTTGGTTCGGAGGTGTTCAATTTCGCCATTGATAAATTTCGCATCCATAATACGGCCTTTCATCTGATTAAAATAGCCGTCATCCAAATGGTTTATGCTCATCGCATTTTCAAAGACAAGCATTCGTTCCGGCTTGCGGTTTTTGGTAAACAGGTAAACGGTGTCGCCCGTTATTTGTCCGTCCTGGGCCCAGATGACCGGATTGTGAAACAATCGGAATACAGAATCTTCACCCGAATAAAACAGGCTGTCGCAGACTGCCTGAAGCGAGTCGGAAAAGATTCGAACGTGATAATAGGCTTCAAAAAACCGGTCTGAACTGTCATTAACCAAAAAATTGATAAAAGCAGAATCGCGGATAACCGGCACCGGCCGGGTCTTTTTCAGATCTGATAACCGGGCAGAATAAAGTATGTCTGCCGCCACAAAAATTGAATCCTTATCCTGTTGGATCAGCATGACCGGTTTTTCACGGGCAAGGAAGGAATTTTCATTGCGGTTGCTGTTCATATGGTTGGCAAATATCGAGACCTTCTGCGCTGTATCGTTATAGATTACATTTCCCCTCGCTTCTCCAAAGCCGGACGAATCGTCCATCGCCACTTCATCTGCAATCAGAAAAGTAGATTTGTCCTGAATTTCAGGTCGTTTGCCAAAATAGGCTCTTTTATTTTGAAGATCATAATAGCCATCGGAGGTATTGATTTTTCTTCTTCCGGAATCGCTCAAAATTACGGTAGGGGCGATGAAGGTAGTGATGGACGAATAGGTGTTATAAAGCAGGGTGTCGGTAGTGATCTTATAATCCGGATCAATAACCACAACGTTCTTTTTGAAAAAAACATCTCTTGTTTGTTCGTAATAGGTTCCTTCCCGGCTTGTAAGTACGGTTTTACCCCTTACCAGTTTTCCTCCGGATGAATAGTCGCCGATTTTTGCACCCATATCATAATCGAGCCTTGCAGTGGTTAAAACGCCCTCACCGTCGGTGAGCTTTACATTTCCGGTTAACACTGCTTTCTTTTCTCTTCCGAGGTATTTGAGATAATCAGAATAAATGTGAACGCTGTCAGCATCATTGATATGAACATGACCAAAAGCCTCCAAGGTGTTGCTCAACTGATTCAGAACCGCGCTGTCGCAGTAAAACAGCGTGTTTCCCTGCGCCGCCCTTACATTTCCTACCAGAGTCTGGTATTGGTTAACAGAATCGGCCTTTACAAATCCAAGTTTGTCCGCATGATGAATGATGATTCTCTTCACGCCGGCGGTATCAGTCAGTTGTGCTTTAGCCGCCGTAAATGAACACGCAATTATCAATAAGGAGAGGATCTTTTTCAAGAGAAACTATTTTCCCGGCAATGTCTGAATGACTACCGTATCTTTTTGTGCACTTTGTACCGTATCCAACAATTTGGGTTGTGGCAGAGGAGATTCCAGGTAGTTGCCTTTATCTTTTCTTCCAAAAACAGAGATGTTTACATATCGTTTTGGATGAACCCTCAGATCATCAACCAATGTGTGCAAACTTACAACCGTTGATTGCAAAGAATTATATAATTGTTTATCGTTGATAAGAGCGCCTAAGGTTCCATTCGTTGACCTGATCTGATTCATGATTGAATCAATGCTGCTGATAGAAGCATTCAGATGATTCATTGCACCTTCAATATCGGCATTGGCAAGTTTTGAGGTGGCCGTATGCAGGTTTTCGATAGTACCGGTAATCAGGGCATTATTCGCCGCAAGGTTTGCAGAGAAACTGTCAACATGTTGCAACGACCGGGCGAGTGATCCTGATTGCTGGTTCAGCATAGTTTGAATGGAAGCAGTAGATACGAGAATGCTGGCTGTAGCGCGGTTCAGATTTTCAAGAATCCCATGAAGATTGGCTTTCGAATCAGGATTCATGATCGTGTTGAAATTTTTCAACACACTGTCAAGCGAGGTAAGCGTTTCCGTTAGTTTATCGGCTACCGGTGCAAGTTTTGTGGAAAGATCACCAAAAATGCCCGTGCTGTTTCGGGTTTTAATCGTGTCATACTGCTTGAGGTAGATAGAACTGTTTCCCGGTAGAATGGTGATACTTGGAGATCCGAGCGGAGAAGATTCAATCTGCGCAACGGAGTTATCCGGAATTTTATAATCCTGGTTTAACTTGATGGTAACTACAAGGTCAGAAACTTCCGCATTTCCGGCCTCGATTTCATACACACTTCCGATCGTAAATCCGTTTAGATAAACCGGATTTGAGGGCAACAGCTTTTTGGTATCCGTATATTTTGCATAAATGAAATGACCTCGCTTAAATAAATTCTTTCCCTTCAAAAAATTAAACCCCAGAATCAGTAATGCCACTGCAATTGCCGTCAATGCGCCGATTTTTGTTTCGTTTCTAATTTTCACAGATTGCTTTTTTATTCAAACCTTATTGTTAAAACCGTTCCAATCTAATAATTAAAATCAAAATTATTTAAATATCCATTATATCCATGCTTTTTTCACTGAAAGGTAAACCGCTTTTAGAAAAAGGCCGGCGGGAACTGGTGCGGGGTTGTAGCCTTTGTGGAAAAATTCGTATTTCTAAAGTTGTTTACCAGGTTCAATCCCTTCCGTATAAAAAAAACGGACTGTTGTGCAATCCGTTTTAGATCTCCGTCCTCAGGTCAGGAGATAATTTAGTTCGAACGCATTATTTCGCAGTTGTTGATTTTTGTAACGATGCTCCTTCGAGTGAATTCTTATAGCGGATCAGCGCTCTGGTAATACAATCAGCGGTTTCCTGTTGTCCTTTTTCGCTGTTTAAGTATTCTTCCTCTTCAGGATTGGTGATGTAACCGGTTTCAATTAAAATGCTTGGCATGGCGGTAGCCTGCAACACCCAGATTCCAACCTGTCTTTGCAGCGCGTCACGTGTTGATCTTCCCGCATTCACAAATTCCTCTTCAACCGTTAATGCCAAACTTGCACTTCTCTGAAAATATTGCTGTGTTTTCAGTGAATAAAGGATCCTTTTCTCAGGAGAATCGGGATCAAAATCTCCAACTTGTTTGGCCAGAGAACTGTCAATATACAAGGATTCGTTTTCCCGCATTGCAAGTTCCTTATCGTCATTTTTGTGTACTGCCCAAATGTAGGTGGAAGCGCCTTTTGCAGGGCTCGGCGTTGTCCAATACCGGTAAACAGGAACTTTTCTTGTATGCTTTTTCCTGCTTTTTCCTTTTCCTGTGTAATAGACCTGTGTTTTATATCCTGTCAATTCTTTGTGACGCTGCGCAGGAGCCGCATCACAATGTATGGAAACAAAAAGATCGCCACCGGCAGCATTGGCCTTATTGGCTTTCACCGGCGGGGGATCAAAAATATCTGTGGTTCTTGTCATTACCACCTTTACATCCGGCATTGAAGCTTCAATGGTTTTCTGTAGTTTCATCGCAATGGCAAGGGTGATATCTTTTTCAACAGAATAACTGCCCGATGCTCCCGCATCCTTGCCGCCATGCCCGGCATCAATAACAATAACCCTAAGTGCCGGTGCATTCCGTTCACTTTCCGCAACTTTAAACGAAGTGAAAATTGAAAAAGAAGCAATCAGCAAAACGATCATGAGATTTTTTCTAATCATGGTTTTTTAATTCTTTAGAAAGTTATTCACAAAACACTTATGTATTAAACCCCTATTTTTGTTTTGCACTTATGACTGAACGTTGCAAAACTAATATAAATTACTTTTTCACTGGCCTTAGCTTAACCTTACTCCTCTGCGTAAGCGTGCACATTCATGCAAAAAATCCGTTGTCAGACGCTTTTTTAAATACATTAACAAATTTGCGCGATACGCTTCCAAAAACCGGCGATACTACCTTAAAAATTCATGAAACTTTTCCTGCCATTGATACCGGCTCTGATGCAACCAATGATACTGTGC
>JAFAEW010000119.1 GCA_023423835.1 Bacteroidota bacterium
TAATCGCCCGAACCGGTGAACCCCGCACAAGAAACAATTGCACCGCATTTATTGTGGAAAGAGGCACTCCGGGCTTTGCAGCAGGAAAAAAAGAAAACAAGCTGGGCATGCGGGCAAGCGAAACCGCAGAAATGATATTCGACAACTGCATCATTCCCGATTCAAACAGGCTTGGAGAGGTGGGAGATGGATTTGTTCAGGCAATGAAGGTATTAGATGGAGGAAGGATTTCGATTGCATCACTCGGATTGGGAATTGCCAAAGGCGCGTATGAAGCGGCACTCGAATATTCAAAGGAGCGTTATCAGTTTGATCAACCGATTGCTAATTTCCAGGCTATCAGCTTCAAACTTGCCGACATGGCAACTGAAATTATGGCTGCAGATTTATTGACCGATGAAGCCTGCGATTTAAAAAACCGCGGCGAAAAAGTCACCAAAGTAGCTGCTATGGCAAAATATTCTACCAGTGAAATTGCGGTAAAAATTGCAAACGATGCGGTTCAGATCTTCGGTGGCAATGGATACACAAAAGACTTTCCGGTTGAAAAATTTTACCGGGATGCAAAACTCTGTACCATCGGCGAAGGCACATCTGAAATTCAAAAGCTTGTTATTGCAAGAGAATCGGGCAAAGAATAGGATTTGTAGGTTTATTTAAAGGGATAAAAAAAGCGGCCATGTATCAACATTTGCCGCTTTTTATATTCGTTAAGGCCTTGAAATTGCATCCCACAACATCAGGCAACCTTCAATAGTCCGAGTTTGCTATTTTTGAGCTTCGCCTTGGCATATTCGAGCGTGATGGTAAGATGTTTTACTTCTGTACCCGGCAGCTCAAACATTGCATCAGTGAGAATATGTTCGCAGATGGTGCGCAATCCCCTTGCTCCCAACTTGTATTCCATTGCCTTTTGAACCATGAAATCGAGCACTTTATTTTCTATTGTGAGCTGAATGCCTTCATATTCAAACAGCTTCTTATATTGTTTTACAAGACTGTTTTTTGGTTCGGTAAGAATGGAACGAAGTGTTTTTGCATCCAGTGGATCCAGGTGCGTAACTACGGGCAATCGTCCCAGCAATTCCGGGATCAGCCCAAAAGATTTCAGATCCTGCGCATTTACAAACTGCAGAAGATTTCCTTTTTGCGATTCCTGCTCTGCCTTGTTTACGTTAAATCCGATAGCATTGGTGTTGATTCGTCTTGCAATGATCTTATCGATGCCATCGAAGGCCCCGCCGCAAATAAAGAGGATATTGCTCGTATTGAGTTTGATCATTTTTTGCTCCGGATGCTTTCTTCCTCCCTGCGGGGGAACGAGCACTTCGGTTCCTTCGAGCATCTTCAAAAGTCCCTGTTGAACCCCTTCGCCACTCACATCCCTTGTGATGGAAGGATTATCGCCTTTTCTCGCTATTTTATCCAGTTCATCGATATAAACAATTCCTTTTTCTGCCGCTGCCACATCGTAATTGCAAACCTGCAACAGACGTGTAAGCATGCTTTCCACATCCTCGCCCACATAACCTGCTTCGGTAAATACAGTGGCATCAACAATAGCAAACGGAACATTCAAAAGCTTTGCGATTGTTTTCGCGAGCAGCGTCTTTCCGGTTCCGGTTTCCCCCACCATAATGATGTTGCTTTTTTCAATCTCAACATCATTGTTTTGCAACTTCTGCGTGATGCGTTTATAATGATTGTAAACGGCTACAGACAGAATTTTTTTGGCATCATCCTGGCCGATTACGTATTCATCTAAAAATTCTTTTATTTCGATCGGTTTGCGAATGTTGAAACGGTATTGGGTTGCCTGGTCTTCGTGCCGTTGTTGCAATTCCTGCACGATGATCTCCTGGGCATGCTCCACACAATTTTCACAAATATGACCTTCCTGACCGGCAATCAGGATACGAACTTCATCCCTGCTGCGGCCACAGAACGAACAATGTAAATTGGTTTGTTTTGCCATTTATTACAGAATATAAATTTTCATCAAAGGTACAATTTCAAGCCGCTGCAATGGACAACGATTTTAATTTTTAACCGTTTATAATTTCTCCATCTGGTGATCCACAATTCCGTATTCAATTGCTTCTTTTGCGTCCATCCAGTAATCGCGGTCAAAGTCTTTCATAATTTGTTCAATCGACTTACCGCAATTTTCAGCGAGAATCTTTGCACCTATTTCTTTTGTCTTACGCATTTGATTGGCCTGAATTTCAATATCAGCCGAAGTGGCGCGATACATTCCTCCTAAACTCGGCTGGTGAATCATTACCTCTCCATGCGGATAAATGAAACGGCGGCCTTTCTTTCCGGCACTCAGCAGGATTGATCCCATACTCGCAGCTAACCCCATGCAAATCGTACTCACGGGAGAACGCAGCATTTTGATGGTATCGTACATCACCATTCCGCTGGTAACCATTCCGCCCGGGCTGTTGATGTAAAACTTGATTTCTTCGCCCGGCTTTTCGGCATCAAGCAAAAGAAACTTTGCCACTACTTCCCGGGCAGTTTTATCATCCACTACGCCCCACAAATAAACTTCACGTTTTTTCAGGAAAAGCTGTTCAAGCTTTTTTAAAATAAACTGACTTTGCTGTTCCGGCTTTTCTTCTTTCTGTGGTTCATCCTCGTCATCATTTCTGAAGGGATGAATGATGTATTTTGAATTTCTGATTTCCATTTCTACTTATTTAATTTCCGTTCTTAATTAAGATTTTTTTTCCTTACGCGGATTGGTGAGTAAGACTTCATCAACCAATCCATATTCTTTACTTTCTTCTGCTGTCATCCAAAAGTCACGATCACAATCTTCAGCCACCCTATCGATTGGCTGTCCTGTATGTTGCGAAATAATGTGATATAATTCCTGTTTCATCTTCTTGATTTCGCGGGCTGTAATCTCAATGTCAGAAGCCTGTCCGCCAATTCCACCGCTCGGCTGGTGCAACATGATGCGGCTGTGTTTTAAGGCGCTTCTTTTCCCTTTTACTCCGGCACACATCAAAATGGCGCCCATACTTGCTGCCATTCCGGTACAGATCGTTGAAAGATCAGGACTCACAAACTGCATAGTATCATAGATTCCCAATCCTGCATAGACGCTTCCACCGGGACTGTTGATATACATCTGAATGTCTCTGGTGCGGTCGGTACTATCTAAAAATAATAGCTGCGCAGTTACAATATTGGCAACATAATCATCTATTGGTTCTCCCAGAAAAATGATACGGTCCATCATTAACCGGCTGAATACATCCATACTCGCCACATTCATGGGGCGCTCTTCAATTATATAGGGAGTGAGATTTGTAACCTGGTGCTTTAGATAACCATGAAGGGTATTACTGCTGATACCCCTATCTTTTATTGCGTATTTCTGAAATTCCTTTCCAAAATCCATAAATTAAAATTTTTCTATTAGTAATTGCTTTACCCAAATACCGTGCAAACCGATTTTTAAGACAAAAGGTCAGTTTTTGAGAAAATGACTCCGTCAAATGTAATCTTCCTTTTGACTCAACCTTTCATATCACAAAAAAACTTTCCCGTTTTTTGAGAAAGTTTTGGATGGGTCAATTTTTAAAAAAGTTGTGCCTAGTCCAAAAAGTCTTCATCTTCCTTCTTGTTGTATTTATCGAAAACCTTGTTGATCGTTCCGGCAAAAAGAGGAAATTTTTCTTTGGCGAAATCCTTGAAAACTCTGATCGCGGCATATGCCTGTTGTTCGGTTAGCCCTTCCTTCATCAGCCTTTGAATTAGCTCTTGCATTACTTATGATTTTAAACAAAGTTAGCAAAAGGATATTTTCATGCGAAACCAATTTACCGGCAGTTCTCCATTCACCCCTTTTCCCCAAAAAACTTCATCCGCAAAAAAATTTTTCCACCGTTTTTCTATCTTTTTTTAATTTCAGGAAACTATTTTTTATGCTTTGGAGGAAATTCAACGGCGAAAAAATCCATCTTCCGGTAAAGGAGGCGGTGGAAGAGGCCATTAAAAAAGAATCTGCAAGAGGCGTCAGGCTGAAAGTATGTATTGGTACGGACAGCCAGGTAAAAGGAGCCGAAACAGAATTCGCAACGGTGATTGTTTTTTTGAGAGAACATAATGGCGGCTTTATGTTCATTCACAACGAAAAAACGAAAACCAGATACAACATTAAGGAGCGAATGTTGGTTGAGGTTGCAAAAAGCATTGAGGTGGCTTATGAACTCTGCAACCTTTTTATTGAGTACGATGTTGATATGGAAGTACATGCCGACATCAATACAAACCCGCAGTTTAAGAGCAATGACGCCCTGCGGGAAGCCATGGGATATATTTTGGGAATGGGATTCGCGTTTAAGGCTAAACCTGAGGCCTTCGCAAGCAGTTGCTGCGCGGATAAAACCCTTTAACGACGGGACAGCGCAGATAAAAAAACCCTGTACACGACAGGGCTTTCATATCTGACAGAATATTTTGTCTTACGGTTTTGTAACCGGCTTGGTGCCGCCGGCAGGAGGAGTAGTACCCGGTTTAGCATCGGGATCATCGCCCAAAAACAACAATTCCTGTGGCAATGAAGTGAGTTTCAGTTCCTTTGCCACTGCAATGAAAAGATTGTCGATCGGGAATCCCTGCTCATAGCTTTGTGGTCTTAAAACCAGGTTATATTTTTTTGCCGCCAACACTTTTTTGTAGGCTTCCACTACTTTTTCATAAAGCGGCTGTGCAAGTTGTCCTCTTTTTTGTTCAGATTTTCCCTGTGCAATCTGTTGCCAGTACACGAGGTTCATTCCCATTTTTTGTCTTTCTCCTGAGGTGTAATCCAACAGGCTTTTTGATTTTTTTCCCTGTGCCACGAGAGCAGAGTCTGCCTTATAGGTGCTGTCTAAACGCTGAAATTCGCTGCTGTACACTTCATATTCGGCTCCCAGCGAATCTCTTTGATAGATCTGTAATAAGCTGTCAACCTTTGCATATTCCGGCATTGCCTGAACCATATAGTCGATATCAAAAACCGCCACCTTAAAAGCCTGCGCTTTTGATTCAGATGCAATGAATAGAATAGCTGCTAAAGCAATAATTGAAAAGAATGCTTTTTTCATTTTAATGTTGTGAATTTTTAGAGTTTTTATTTTGTTTATTTAATTCCCAATTCCCGAAGCACATCATCGCTTCTGTCTAATTTTGGGTCGGCAAATATAACGGTAATGCCGGCACTTTTATCCAATATGAAATCATAACCTCTCGCTACCGCAATCTTTTGCACCGCATTGTAAACCTTATCCTGCAATGGTTTTACCAGCTTCTCTCTTTCTTTAAACAGGTCGCCCTGGTATCCAAACCGTCTTTTTTGAAGATCGCGAACTTCCTTTTCCTTATTGAATAATTCGTCTTCCCGCTTCTTCTTCAGCTCATCGGTCAGCATATATTTTTCCGCATCATAATCTTTATACATCCGGTCTAGCTCTGACTGTTGCTGATCGATTTCACGTTGCCATTGTTCGCTTACCAACTGCAATTTCTTGTCAGCTTCGGTATAATCCGGCATTTTTCCAAGAATATATTTGGTGTCAATTACTGCATAGCGCTGTGAAAATCCGGCAACGGAAAAACAAAGAAATGCTATGACAAACAAAATATTTTTTTTCATATTCATGAATTTGCAAACAATGTTACAATTTTAATCGGGTTCAAATCCTAACATAAACGTAAATCTTCCGGCATCCTTGAGACTGGTATTGGGACCAAAACGATCTAAACCGATTCCATAATCAAATCCCAACAATCCAAACATCGGCAGGAAGAATCGCATTCCCACGCCCACTGAACGCCTCAGCTGGAAGGGATTATAATCCTTGAAGGAATACCAACCGTTGGCAGCTTCGAAAAACGTTAATCCGTAAATGGTACTGTTTGCACTCGTGCTGAACGGATAGCGCAGTTCGAGCGTGTATTTGTTGAACAAAGTAAAATATTCAGATGCACCCTGCTGGTCAGGATTGACACGAGGATCAGAAGTCTGATAAACCGGATAACCTCTTTGGGCAATGATATCGTATCCCAATAGTGCATAGTTATTGCTCAAGCCCGCATCTCCCAACTGGAATCTTTCAAATGGCGAAACCGGCATCTTATTGTTGTACCTGCCAATATATCCGTACTTGGCAGCAAGCTTCAACACAAACTGCCTGTTTCTGTCCTCACCGTGGGGACGGCCGATGGGTACATACCATTCACCATTGAAACGCCATTTATGGTATTCGATCCATTTGTAAGGTGTTGACGAAAACGGTATTTCCTTATCGATATATGAATAAGGAGGCGTTAATGAAACTGTCAGGTTGAAGTTTGATCCTGATCTCGGATAAATCTGCTGGTCGAGTGAATATCGGGTGATGTTGAACCGAAGACTCAGGTTATTGGAAAAACCGTTGTTAAATCCGGGTAAGTTCACCTGATCGATGTAGTAGTTACGAAGCTTATACCTCGCATAGCTGAGCGAAACGCCGGCTGAAAAATAATCATCAGGCCATTTCAACTGCTTTTGCAATCCTACTGTGAAACCGGTGGTTTTGAAGTAGGAAGTATCTGCTGCCGTCTTCTCATAGATGCCGGTATAAGGATTATAAGCATTTGCAAATTTGGTATCGTAAAAACTCAGTGAGAGTGCATTTCTCTTCTTTCCTCCCAGCCAGGGTTCGGTGAACGAAATGTTGTAGGAACGATAAGCCCGTCCATTACTTTGAATTCTTACAGAAAGTTTTTGTCCGTCTCCAACCGGCAACGGATCCCAGGCTGATTTGTGGAAAATATTCCGGATAGAAAAATTATTAAACGACACACCCAGCGTTCCCGTTAAACCGATACCCCCTCCAAATCCGGCACTGAGCTCAAGCTGATCGCCCGATTTTTCCACCACATTCCAGGTGATGTCCACCGTTCCGTCATCGGGATTGGGAACGATATTGGGCGAAATTTTTTCCTGATCAAAAAACCCGAGATTGGCAATTTCACGTTGCGAACGGATCACCTGCGTACGGCTGAATTTTTCTCCGGGCAACGTTCTCAGTTCGCGCCGGATAACATGTTCCTTTGTACGGTCATTTCCCGTGATCTTAATATTTTTAAAAGTAGCCTGCGGCCCTTCGGTTATGTGTATTCTAAAATCGATGGTATCGTTGTAAACGGCGGTTTCTTCCGGCTCAATTCTGAAGAAGAGATAGCCGTCATCCATGTACAATCCGCTGATGTCGCCTCCTTCGGGAGAAAGCTCTTTTCCGAGTTTCTTATTCAACAGGTCGAGATTGTACACATCGCCTTTCTTGATTCCGAGAATCTGGGTTAATACCGAATCCGGATATTTTGTATTGCCTCTCCAGGTGATATCGCCGAAATAATACTTATCGCCCTCATCAAGTTTAATATCAACATTCAGATTTCCCTTTGAGTTACGATAAATGGTATCCTTTACAATGGTAGCATCGCGATAACCAAGTGAATTGTAATAGGCAATAATCCTTTCCTTGTCTTCAGCATATTTCTTCTCGTCGTACTTGGCGGATGTAAATGGTTTAATACGTATATAAGGATCGAGAATCTGCTTGGTTTTTGAATAAGTCAAAAATCCTTTATCGTGCAGGTAATCGGAAAAGGTATATTTCTCCGGATCCGCAAAGCCGCCACTATCTTTTGGCGGGAAAAGTGTGAGGCGCGACATTTCTTTGGTGCCTTTCATTTCCTTTTTCAGCTTCATCTCATTTACCGAATTGCCTACAAAGTTGATGTCGTTGATCTTCACCTTACTTCCTTTGTCGATGTAGAAAGTCAGTGCAACCGAGTTTTCGGCGGCGGTGTCCTTCTGTGTTTCAATTCGGGTAGAAACGTTTCTGAATCCTTTTTCAGTAAAATATTTGTCGATGGCATCAAGCGCAACGCGCCGCATATTTTCGGTAACCACTCTTCCCAAAATCAGTCCTGTCTTGGGTTTTAATTCATCCGCTTCACTTTTAGATATTCCTTTAAAATAAAAACGGGACAGCCTTGGCCGCTCCGTTACGTTTATTTCTATGGAAATCTTCGACCCGTGCAATGCGGTAATGAAAATCTCCACATTGCTGAAATAATTCTGTGCCCACAGCTTTGTGATGGCATTGGCAAAATTATCTCCTCCGGGAATGGTAATTTCATCTCCTTTATTTAATCCCGAAACGGAGATCAGCAGCGCCTGATCGAAAAATTTATTTCCGGTTACAGTGATACTGTCAATTGTATATTTTTTCGGAGTTTTTTGGTTGAAGATGTTCAGCAATTCTGCATCAAGACTGGTTACAGGTGAAGTTGTATCACCTGCAATGGTACTATCCTGCACTTGTGCATGTACAAAGTTTGCTGAAAAAAAAGAGATGGTAAATACCATCATTAGTATGTAGCGTTTCTGCATCCGGATCATATTTTCCGCAGTTGCATTATTGTTAAGTGCGGCAAATTAAGCGCATTAATCAAATATGCATCAAAACTGTTTGTTAAATCAAAATTGGTTCAATTGGTTTTTCAGTGGGATATGATCGCCGTTTTCACTTGTTCTCCTGTTTTTCCGAATCTTCTTTCCCGGTTCTGAAAATCGAAAATTGCCTCATATAAATTTTCTTTTCTAAAGTCAGGCCATAGTACCTGGCTGAAATACAATTCAGTGTAGGCAAGCTGATAAAGCAGGAAATTGCTGATCCGGTATTCGCCGCTGGTTCTGATCATCAGCTCCGGATCGGGAAAATCTTTGGTAGTGAGATAGTTTTTGAAAACAGATTGATCTATCGCATCGGGATCTAATTTTCCCTCTTTTACATCCTTTGCCATAAATTTCATGGCCCTGACCAGCTCCCACCGGCTGCTGTAGCTTAAGGCCATTATCAAATTCATTCCTGTATTGGGAGCGGTTTTTTCAATTACTTCCCTAAGCTGTTCCTTCGCTTTTGGAGGCATCATATCCACATCGCCGATAACACTCAGCCGGATATTATTTTTTATCAGATCGGGGGTTTCCTTTTGAATGGTATCGACGAGCAATTCCATCAGGCCGAAAACCTCGTTTTCAGGCCGGTCCCAATTTTCGGTGCTGAAGGCGTAAAGAGTGAGATATTGTATGCCGATTTCCGCTGCGGATTCTACAATCTCTCTTACACTTTCCACACCATGGTAATGGCCAAACAAACGGTCATGACCTTTTTCCTTGGCCCAGCGACCATTTCCATCCATGATAATAGCGATATGCTTCGGCAATTTGCTTTTGTTGATCTTGCGCGGTAAATCCTGCATTGTAAAAATTCTATCGCGAAATTACTAAATCGGCGGTTTAGGAAATAAAAGAATTTTTATTTCCGGCCATTCGCCCTTGCGGGAATCAACTATTGCATCAGTTTTTCGGCAATCTTCGGAGGCAGCGATTCGCGCACTTTATCTCCGTATCCTTCATCCCAGATCTTTCCCGGCCTGATGATCAGCCTCAAGGTGGGATCATTGGTAATGAATGACCAAAACCAGTTGAAAGCTATTTTCGCTTTATTTCTGAATCCTATTAACGGAATAATGTGGATGAACAACCAGATGAGCCAGGCAAAAAATCCGGTAAATGAAAATTTGGGAAGGTCGGCCACCGCCTCATACTTGCTGATGATTGCCATCGATCCCTTATCGTCATACCTGAACGGCTTTAAAGGTTTATGACTTGCCATTCTTTTAAAATTTTCCTGCAACAGTTTTCCCTGCTGAATGGCTACCTGCGCCAGCTGCGGATGCCCTTTGGGAAAATCAGGATCGGAAGTCTGCAAACAAATATCACCAATCGCATAAATATTAGTGGTGCCAACAACCGCATTGAACTGATCCACCATAATTCTTCTTCCCCTGCCGATCACGTCTTTAGACAATCCCGGAACTTCACGGGCAATAACCCCGGAAGTCCAGATAAGAATATCAGATGCAATCTTTTCTCCATTGCCAAGATAAACGATGCCATCCTTGTAATCCTTTACGGCAACATTCAATTTTATTTTTACGCCAAGATTTGTCAAAACCCTTTCGGCCGCCTGTTGCGCCTTTTTACTCATCGGCCCCAACAAAGCGGGTGAAGCATCTACCAGATGAATATGCCCCTGCAGATTTTTTATTTCCGGATATTCTTTTACGGCAACATAACTTCCCAACTCAGCCAGCATGCCCGATATTTCCACACCTGTGGGACCGCCGCCTGCGATTACGATATTAAGCAGCCTTTCCCGTTCTTCTTCGGAGGTTGAACGAACGGCTTTTTCCATGGAAAGTAAAATATGGTTTCGAAGGCCTAACGCATCGTTGATGGTTTTCATCGGCAATGCATTTTTTGCCACATTCTCCATTCCAAAATAATTCGTTTCTGTACCCGCTGCCAGCACCAGGTAATCGTAGGAAATGTTGCCCGTATCGGTTTTTAAAATATTGCGCGCCACATCTACCTCCTCCATAGCGCCCATATGAAACCGCAGATTGTTTTTCTTTTGAAACATCCTCCGAAAGGGATAACTGATATTCGATGGTTCAATAAATGCCGTTGAAACCTGATACAACAATGGAGGGAAAAAATGATAATTATTAATATCTACCATTGTTATATGAAACCTCCGGTCTTTTGCGAGCCTTTTCGCAAAGTTTAAACCCGCAAATCCGCCACCTACCACTACTACTTTTATTGCTTGCTCTTCCATAATTAATTATTTTATGGCAAACCGTATGCCTTGGCCTTTGCCATTCAAAACTAAAGCAGTTTAGCCGGATATGTGGTGGCAGCGGCATCAGTGTTGCAGTGAAAAGGGAAAACATTCAAAACTTTTACAATGCCATGATACTTGAAAAAGGAACTAAAGCGCCGGATTTTGAATTATTTTCGGAGCCCGATAAAAAGATGGGCCTTAAGGATTACAGGGGAAAAATTTTAATCATAGCCTTTTATCCTGCCGACTGGAGTCCGGTTTGCAGCGACGAACTTGCGATCTTCAATGAATCGCTGAAACTGTTTGAACAATATCAGGCTTCCATTATTGGGATCTCGGTTGATAGCAAGTGGTGCCATGCAGCCTTCAAAAAAGCGAGGAATATTCACTTTCCGCTATTGGCTGATTTTGAGCCCAAAGGCGAGGTTTCAAGAAAATACCAATCCTACAACGACAGCAAGGGCAATAGCAAAAGATCGCTGTTCGTCATTGACGCATCCGGAATGGTTGCATGGAGCTATTTATCGCCCGACAGCGAAAATCCCGGAGCCGAGAGCATACTCGAGGCGCTGGAAAATTTGAAAAATCAGAAACAGAAAGACCATGAGTAGTTTAAAAGCGCCCGTAAGTGCAATGGATAACATAACCGGGAATACATCCGGGAAGATTGTTTTAGTAGAATATGGCGATTATCAGTGCAGCCATTGCGGAATCGCCTATCCCTTCCTGAAAAGGTTGCTGAACGAATTTGAGGATCTGAAATTCGTTTTTAGAAATTTCCCGCTTCGCGAATCACATCCGCAGGCGATGGTGGCGGCGCAGGGAGCGGAAGCAGCGGCTTTACAAAACAAATTCTGGGAAATGCACGACGCTATCTATGAAAACCAGGATCAACTCTCCGACGATCTTGTTGTGAGCATTGCCGAACAACTGGATTTAAATATTGACCAATTTATACGGCAGATGAATTCAGACAGAGTAATTAATAAGATCGAATCAGATGTTGAAAGCGGATTGCGCAGCGGCGTTAATGGTACGCCGACATTCTTTTTAAACGGTCGACGTGTGGATAGCTACAACGAAACCTACCAATCCCTGGCAGAGGCGGTGAAAAATGTTGAAAATACAGTCTGACAATAGCGTTTCTTTGCAGGATGGAGCTGATTTTTTCCCTTCATGAAATTGAAAAAGCGGCACACGCAATCATCGGGGCTGGTCGGGGGTTTCAGGTATGGACATTTACAGGCGAAATGGGCGCCGGAAAGACTACTTTGATCAAACAGGTTTGCGCCGCCAAAGGCGTTGAAGATGTGGTAAGCAGTCCCACTTTTTCCATCATCAATGAATACAAAACAAAGAAAGGAGAAAAGATCTATCACCTCGATCTCTACCGTTTGAAAGACGAAGAAGAAGCCGTTCAGGCGGGAGTGGAGGATGTATTACAAAGCGGACATCTTTGTTTGGTTGAATGGCCCGAGATAGCCGCAATGCTCTTGCCCGAAGAGACGGTAAACTTTTTTATCGAATTGACAGCAAATGACAATCGGAAACTCTCTGTCCTGGCTTAGCGTTGATATTTCCTGCTTGATCAGTGGTGCTTTTATCATTTCCCGTTTACTCTATTTTCCCGGTTTGCTACGAAAAGCAGAACGGCCATAATTACAACCGAAACAACTGAGGAATTTAAAGTTCCTAATTCCAGGCCGCCTTTTTCAAGAGGCTTTGTAAGGAAATCGCCGAAGGTTGCGCCAAACGGCCGTGTAAAAATAAAGGCTACCCAAAAAAGGATGATGTGATTTATTTTGGAGAGGTAGTGCAGTAAGACTACAACTACAATCACTCCGCCAGTTACAAATGCACCTTGCAGATAACTCAGGCCGAAGTGGTCTCCGAGAAAATCTCCGAAAGCAGTTCCCAAACTATTTGAGAAAAGGATCGCTGTCCAGTAATAAATTTCTTTCTTCTTAGCACGAATGGGAAAAACTTCCAGATTTCGGTATGTTCGAAACCATAAAAATAAAGTGAGTGCGAGGCAACTCACCAACAGCGCAGCTCCCGCGGCATAACCGAGGTGAAGCGTCCTGTCAATATAATCGGAAATTTCGGTGCCTAAGGTGGTCGTGCCGATGATGACTAACCAATAAATAACCGACATATAATGTTTAACCGAAAGTTGAATAAACAACATGATAAAAAAGAAGGCGAACGTAATTGCGAGTCCGATGGTGTAACCCAGATTCAATGTCATGGAAATAAAATCACCGAGCGTTTCCCCAAGTGTGGTGGCGACAATTTTCATGAGCCAGAAAATCAACGTGATTCTGGCAACCTTATTCAAATGCCCGTTGTCTTTCATTTTCTATCGGTCAAATCCGCATTTTCATTGGAGGTTTCCCGCAAGAAGCAACATTGAGGCTGCAGTAAACTATCGGCTTCCGTCTGAATATGAAAGTAGGAACAAAAAATTGAAGATTGAAAATTCATCGGGCAACTTCAGTCCAAAACCAATTGTGAGGCATTCTGTTGACGACAATGGTCTTTGTTTTACCGACCTTCTAAACCAGACTTCTTCAACGTAAGCTTTAGTGCGAAAAAGCCGATCAAGCCGGCAATGAAGGATGACAATAGAATGATCAATTTGGCATTGTTAATAATGGCTGCATCCTCAAAGGCAAGCAGCGTAATGAAGATCGACATTGTAAACCCGATTCCTCCCAATATACCGCAGGCAAAGATGGTTTTCCATTTCAGATCTTCGGGCCTTTTACACAATCCCACAGAAACGGTGAGAAAGGAAAGAAGGAATATTCCGACCGGTTTTCCAACAATCAAACCGAATGCAATGCCAAGGCTGTAAGGTTGAGTGATGACATCCAAAAAGTTACCGCTCAGATCGATGGCCGTATTGGCGAGTGCGAATAATGGCAAAATAAAAAAGGCGACCGGCTCATGCAAAAAATCCTGTAACCGGTAGGAAGGTGAATCTTTATCCCCTCTGTTTGAAGGAATCGCAAAGGCCAGCAGCACCCCTGTTATGGTTGCATGAATGCCGGAATGCAACATGAAATACCACATTACCGCGCCACCCAGGAGGTATAACAGGAGATAATTTATCTTCAATTTATTCATCACCAGCATGAGAAGAAACAATGCCAGCGCGATGACAAGATTTGTCCAGAAGATCGCCTGGCTGTAAAATATCGCGATGACCAGAATGGCCGCCAGATCATCAATTACGGCGAGCGCTGTGAGGAAAACCTTCAGGGAAACGGGAACGCGGTTTCCGAGGAGTGACAGCACGCCCAATGCAAATGCGATATCCGTTGCCATTGGAATGCCCGTTCCGGATTGTGTGGGCGTTCCATGGTTAAACAACATATAGATTCCCGCCGGAACCAATACGCCTCCAAGCGCGGCAAAGATCGGGAAGAGCGCCCCTTTGAAATCGGATAATTCGCCCACGTAGATCTCCCGTTTCAGCTCAAGCCCGATGAGTAAAAAGAAGATCGCCATCAGGCAATCATTGATCCACAATTCCACCGACAGATTTCCGAGTTGATATTCCCAAAGGTGATGATAAGCGTCGCCAAAATTCGAATTGGTAATCAGCAATGACAGGAGCGTACAGCCGATCAATATTAATCCGCCCGATTTTTCACTTTCCAAAAATTCTTTCAGCAGAAAGCCAAGTTTTGTAGAAGGCGTATAATTTCTTTTCATTTGTTTTGATTTTCTCTTCTGAAATATACCGGAATACTTGCAAGAAGCGTTAATATTAATCCAACCGCACACACACCCGTCCATCCAAATAAGGTCCATGCGTAACTGCCAACGATTGAGCCGATTGTGCCACCAATAAAGAAGGAAGTCATATAAATCGTATTCAATCTTGTTCGCGCCGCCGGCGATAAATCCGAAACCCTGGTAAGGTTTGGAATGTGTGCAGACTGCAATCCCATATCTATCAAAATAATTCCGGCTATCAGCAGCAAAATATCGATGGTGCTTGCAAATAAAATAAGATAGCCGGCAGTCATCAGTACAATGCCCCAACGCATGGGAAATGCAGTGCCTTTTCGGTCGCTGATCTTTCCCACCTGCGGTGAAATGAGTGCTCCCGATAATCCAACTACGCCAAAAAATCCAATCGTAGACAGACTATAGGAGAAGGGCGGCTTTTCGAGAAAGAAGGCGAGGGTTGACCAGAAGGCTGAAATGGCACCAAACAGGCAAGCACCGATCCACGCACTTTGGCGCACAAGCGGATATTCTTTGATGAGCTGAAAAACTGAACGCATCAGCGTTTTGTAGTTGCCGGAAAACGAATGTTTTTCTTCCGGAATAATTCGGGCTGTCAAAAGAGAAATGGCTACCATTAATCCTGCCGCAATCCAAAAAATACTTCTCCATCCAAGATAATCGGCGGCAAGCCCGCTAAGTGTTCTCGATAATAAAATTCCGGAAAGCAATCCGCCCATCACGGTGCCGATCACTTTTCCTCTTTCCTCTTCCGATGAAAGGTGCGCAGCCAGGGGAACATACACCTGGCAGGCGGTTGCAGTAACGCCAATGGCAAGACTGAAAAAATAAAGTACATCAATAGTTTGAGAAAGTGCGGCTCCGGAAACCGCCACTGCCGCCAGCAGTTGCATGGTGATCAGTAATTTCCTTCTGGAAACCATATCGCCCATTGGAACAACAAAGAATAGACCCAATCCGTATCCCAGTTGCGAGCAGATGTTGATCCAGGAGGCTGCAGTTTCCGATACATTGAAAGCATCGGAAAATTTTCCGAGGAGAGGCTGGCAATAATATAAATTCGCTACCACCACACCGCAGGCGGCAGCCATGAAATATTTAAGAGAAAGAGAAAGACCGGCCGGTTTCTTATTTTGCGTTTCAAGCATGAACGGCAAAATTAGAAGTTTGAACGCAGAAATTAGGAAACGGGGCTCGGAAGCAAGGAAGACCGGTTCGTTTTCACAACTGCTTACAAATTACTTTCTTCAAAATTCACCATCCATTTAACGCCGAATCTGTCTGCAACCATTCCAAAATATGCACCGGTCGGTCCATCGGAAATCGGCATTTCAACGCTTCCGCCTTCAGAAAGACTTTGAAATAACCGGTCGGCTTCTGTTCGGCTTTCTGCAGTGATAGAAATCGAGTGTCTGTTGTCGTTTTCGGGTACCGGTCCCATGATTTCCAGCGTATCACTACCCATTAACAGACCCGAGTTTCCAACAGGCAGGATTATGTACATAATCCTGTTTTTGTCGTTTTCTGCAACAGGAAATTGATCTGCAAGATCGCCGTAATAGCTGATCCGTGCAAACTCTCCGCCAAATACAGATTTATAGAAAGTGAAAGCTTCTTTCGCATTTCCATTAAAATAAACAAACGGGTCAATACATGCCATAATGCTGATTTTGATATTTCTGTAATGAAGTTTATAAACCCCGATTATTTTTTTGATAATTCTGCCAACAGGTCTTCGAGATGTTGCAACGTCATTGTAAATCCTTGTTTAAACCCGTCCAGAATACTTTCCATCCTGGTAAGCGATTCGTTGTAGATATGGACACTTACTTTTGTTTTTCCATTTTGATCGCTGAAGGTTAAATCCCAGTCTGAACCCGGCAATTGCAGATTTTCGTTTTCATCAGAGAAAGCATTGAAAAACTTGAAGTTGGTTTTCGGACTGATAGATGTGTACTTCTGAACCGCCCATCGTTCTTGCCCGTCAGGACTTACCATGGCATAAAATCTTCGTCCGCCAACTTCAAAATCCATAATCTTAGTCCTTGAAATGAAAGGCTTCGGCGCCCACCATTGATCAAGCAGATCTTTTTTGGTAAATGCATCCCATACAAGCGGAAGTTCTGCAGCAAACTCCCGGTTTACCACTACGGTCTTTTTTTCTTTGTCAACGGTAAAATCGAATAACAAACTGTCTGGCGCTTGTGATTTTTCTGTTTGTAACATTTTGTTTATTTTTTAATTGTGGATAAAACGTCGTCGAGTTGGTTGAACCGGGTTTCCCAAATTTTTCGATACTGCGCGATCCATTCGTCGATCTCCTTCATTTTTTCGATCTCGAGAGCATAATAAATTTCCCGTCCCCGGTATTCCGGTTTTGTGAGCTTGCACTCTGTGAGAATCCGTAAATGCTTCGATACCGCCTGCCGTGTCATGTTGAAATTTTCAGCAATGGCATTCGGCGTCATCGCCTGTAAGGCTATCAAAGCGATAATCGCTCGCCTTGTAGGATCAGCAATTGCCTGAAATATATCGCGCCTCATTTATTCAGATTTAATTAAGAAACCAATCAGTTGCGAATATAAGCGCAACTTTTCGGTTTCGCAAATTTTTTTTATTTAAACAGGAATTTGTGAAGGAAACGCAGCTATTGAATGAAAACGAAAAAGAATTTTTTTGTTCGCTTCGGATTTATCTTCTGGCAGACATCACCTGAAAATGGCTTGAAAGCAATCGTAGATTGAGCGGTTAAGGATCACCAATGGCGAAGGCAAGGAACAACTTGTGCGTTCACCGATCTTAAAGATCCGGT
Source organism: Bacteroidota bacterium (assembly GCA_023423835.1). Classification (GTDB taxonomy): domain Bacteria; phylum Bacteroidota; class Bacteroidia; order Chitinophagales; family Chitinophagaceae; genus JAFAEW01. The sequence continues at coordinate 17,317 of JAFAEW010000119.1, forward strand.
TTCAGCACGTTTGATTACTGTTGTAATGGAGGAAATCGCTGGATTAAATACCGGAAGGCATCTTTTTAACCTGCAATAGACATGTTAACTTTCACTTCTTCCTGGAGCATTTCTCTCACTGCATCTGCGATTCCTTTGGCATCGTATCCGCATTCGCGGTGCAATTCCTTCAGGCTTCCGTGTTCTACAAAATGATCCGGAATTCCAAGCATTTTTACTTCTGCCTTATAATCATGGTCGTTCATAAACTCGAGAACCGCACTTCCAACTCCGCCTGTTATGCAGCCGTCTTCTACGGTAATTACCTTATTGAACCGGGAAAACACCTCGTGCAGCAGAGCCTCATCGAGCGGCTTTGCAAAACGCAGATCGTAATGTGCGGGATCAATGCCTTCGGTTTTTAATTCGCGGATCGCCGCTGTAGCAAAGTTGCCGGGATGACCAAGCGTGAGGATAGCAATTCCATTACCATCTTTGATCTTTCTGCCTTTTCCGATCTCAATTTCCCTGAAAGCGGTTTTCCAGTCGGGCATCACACCTTCTCCTCTTGGATAACGAATCACAAAGGGGAATCCGGTTTTTTCGAGCTGCGCGGTATACATCAGATTTCTCAGTTCTGATTCATTCATCGGAGAGCTGATAATCATATTAGGAATACACCTGAAATAGGCAATATCAAAAGCGCCGTGATGGGTAGAACCGTCTTCGCCCACCAGCCCGGCCCTGTCTAAACAGAATATCACCGGCAATTTCTGAAGGGCCACGTCATGTACCACCTGGTCATAGGCGCGCTGCATAAAGGAAGAATAGATGTTGCAAAAAACACGCATTCCCTGGGTGGCAAGTCCGGCGCTCAGTGTTACTGCATGTTGTTCGCAAATGCCGACGTCAAGTGCCCGGGCAGGCATTTTTTCCATCATATATTTCAGGGAAGATCCGCTCGGCATAGCCGGGGTTATTCCCATAATTTTCTCATTTTGTTCGGCCAGCTCTATAATAGAATATCCGAATACGTCCTGGTATTTGGGTGGTTGAACCTGTGCGAATTTCTTTTTGTAAATTTCTCCGGTCAGCTTATCAAACAATCCCGGTGCATGCCATTTCGTTTGATCTTTTTCCGCCAACTCATATCCTTTTCCCTTCACGGTAACGATATGGAGCAACTTCGGGCCGGGTATTTTTTTCAGATCCTTCAGCGTATCTACCAACTTGGTGATATTATGACCATCGATGGGACCAAAATACCGGAGGTTAAGAGATTCGAAAAAATTGCTGCTTTTGCTCACCAGTCCTTTTACACACACCTCGAGTTTTGAAGCCATGTCGCGGGTAAATCTTTTTCCAACCGGCAATTTTCCGAGCAGATGCCACACGTCATCCCGCATCTTATTGTAGGTCTTTGAGGTGGTTATATCTGTCAGATATTCTTTCAGCGCTCCCACATTCGGATCGATGCTCATGCAATTATCATTGAGAATGATAAGCACATCGGCATCCGAAACGCCGGCATGGTTTAATCCTTCGAAGGCGAGGCCGGCCGTCATGGCGCCATCGCCGATGATGGCAACCGATTTCCGGTCTTCCTGTTTCAGCTTTGAGGCGATTGCCATACCAAGAGCGGCGGAAATTGAGGTGCTGCTATGGCCCACTCCAAAAGTGTCATAATCGCTTTCATTACGTTTTGGAAATCCGCTGAGTCCGCCATATTTGCGGTTTGTAACAAAGTTATCTCTCCGGCCGGTTAAAATTTTATGTCCGTATGCCTGGTGTCCAACATCCCAGACGAGCTGATCGTAAGGCGTATTATAAATGTAATGAAGGGCAACGGTCAGTTCTACCACGCCCAGACTGGCGGCAAAATGTCCGCCATGAACGCTTACGACGTCAATAATGTACTGACGCAACTCATCGCAAATCTGATGCAGTTGTTCACGATTGAGTTTCTTCAGATCATCCGGCGAATCGATTGCGCGAAGGAGAGGCCCTGCCACTATTTCCATTCTTATTTTTTTAAAGCTGTAAAATTACAATTTTAGCCATTATTTTAATTCGATCACAGTAAAATGCGCTCCGGTTTGAACGGCCAGAGCCACTTTTTGCCAAAAACAATCAAATTTAACCTTTAATCCTTTACGCTTTTTGCCGGAGCACCTGAATCAACTATTTTTGGTTTCGGATAATGTGACAAAAAAATTGTGCCGAAAAATTGTGGAAGCCATTCAAAAAAAAACCAGGAAAATTTCAGCTTATTGGATCTGCCAGCTGAGCGGATGGGGAAGTTATGTGCTGTTGAACCTGTTTTTCTATTTCACCATCAGAACCAAATCGAGCCCCTATTTCTTTCAGGCCATTCTCTTGGATGCGGTGGTGGGACTTATTCTAACCCACGTAATGCGCTTTTTCTATACGTCAACCAATCTCTTAAACCTTGAGATCAGAAAGCAGATTTTTTATATAGTAGGTGCGATACTGATTTTCTCATTTTTATTCTCTTACTCTGTTGTCTTGGCCAACGAATCCTTCAACTGGGAATCGGAAATGATGCAGGAATACAGTTTCTGGCCAAAGGTTTTCAGGTCTATTTTCGGATACTTTCTCTTCCTGCTGATATGGAATTTTATCTATTTCGCATATCATTATGTTGAAAAAAGCAGGAATGAAAAAATGGATAAAATCCGTTTGGAAGCCCTCGTGAAAACGCTTGAATTGAAAACGATCAAATCGCACATCAATCCCCATTTTATTTTCAATGCACTGAACAGCATCCGCGCATTGGTAGATGAAAATCCGGAAAGAGCAAGAACAGCAATTACCGAATTAAGCAATATCCTGCGCAGCAGTATGCAGGCGGAAAAAGTGGAAACCACGTCCCTGGAAAAAGAGTTAAATATTGTGCGTGATTATCTCGAACTCGAACACATACGCTTTGAAGACCGGCTGAACGTGCAGTATGACATTGAGCAGGAAACACTCGATCAGCAAGTGCCACCCATGATGTTGCAAACCCTGGTTGAAAATGCGATTAAACACGGCATCAGCCAGCAGCTAAACGGCGGCTGGATAAAAATACATTCTTTATACCGCGATAACCGGCATGAACTGATTGTTCAGAATACCGGCAAACTTGCGCCTTTTAAAGATCTTGGATTTGGCATCTCAAGTACCAAAAACCGGCTGCAGTTACTATTCGGCGATAAAGCAAATTTTTCTATTTCCAATGTGAACGGAAACACCGTTCAGGCAAAAGTGATCATGCCTATTTTAAACAACTAAAAATTACCGTATGGCTATCAAATCCATTATTATTGATGATGAAAGGTTAGCAAGAGCAGAACTCAAAAAATTATTGCAGGAATTTTCTGATATCGAAGTGATTGATGAAGCGGCGAATGTAAATGAAGGCATCGAGAAAATTGAAACCCAAAATCCCGATCTTATATTTCTGGATATTCAAATGCCGGGCAAAACGGGCTTTGACCTTTTGGCCGAACTGGAAAAGGCGCCGCACGTTGTTTTTACAACCGCTTACGACGAGTATGCGTTAAAAGCCTTTGAAGTGAACGCGCTTGATTATTTATTGAAGCCGATTGAACCCAAACGCCTCCGCGATGCCATTCAAAAGGTGCAATACGAAATGACCAAAGAACGTGAAGATGTAAACGGATACATCAATCGTGGGCCCCTGACGGAAAAAGACCAGGTATTTGTAAAAGATGGTGAAAGATGCTGGTTTGTAAAACTTAGCGAGATTCGCTTATTCGAAAGTGTCGGCAATTACGCGAAGGTGTTTTTTGCAAACAATAAACCGCTCATTCTCAAATCACTGAATGCATTGGAAGAACGGCTGGATGACCGCATATTTTTCCGTGCCAACCGTAAACACATTATTAATCTGCGATGGATAGAAAAGATTGAGCCCTATTTCAATGGCGGACTTCTGGTGGAACTGAAAGGAGGAGAAAAAATTGAAGTCAGCCGACGACAGACCGTTAAGTTTAAAGAAATGATGAGTTTCTGATATTTCCTATCATTGCAGTATTATCCCGCTTTTTAAAAATTATTCATGAAAAAATTTTCGTTTTTCCTTCTGCTTGTATCTACCGTTTTTTCGTTGACTGCACAAACCAAAAAAAATAGCATTGGCGTTGAAGAAGCCAGACGAGTGACTGCCTTTCTTGCTTCCGATGAAATGAAGGGAAGAGCAATCGGGAGTCCTGAATTAGACAAGGCAGCGGAGTTTCTGGCAAAAGAATTCGAAAAAGCAGGACTAAAGCCGCTGGAGGGTGAAACGGATTTCTTCCAGAATTTTGATATTTACGAAGCGAAAAACCGCACAAAAAAAGTCGTGATTGACGGTAGAGAAATTCCACAGGAAAATATTGCTGCATTCGGATATACGCCAACAAAGAATTTCTCTGACACGGACGAAGTTGAAATCGTTTACGTGAAAAAGGGTGATAATGTTTATCGGTCTGTCTATCCGTATTTACGCGCCGAAAAAAACGCACTCATCATTTTAGACAGCTCTTTCGGAAGGATCTTTTCACGGCTGTCGCAAATCAGTTTGCCTTCGTCAAATCCTTCAGAAGGAGCGGTAGTAATGGTATTGGGAGATTATTCGCCTAAAAAATTCAAGGTCGATCTCGCAAATGACATAACAAAAACCAGGCTCAGGAACGTGACGGGGATGATTCCCGGAAAAACAAAGCCGGAGGAGTTTGTGATCTTTTCGGCACACTACGATCACATTGGTGTTGATAATAAGTTACAACAGGATTCCATCTTTAATGGCGCAAACGATGACGCCAGCGGAACGGCAGCAGTAGTTTTACTGTCGAAGTATTTTAAGGAATTGAAAAACAATGAAAGAAGCCTCATTTTCGTGGCGTTTACAGGCGAGGAAAGCGGTGGCCTGGGATCGAAATATTTCTCCGAAAAAATGGATCCTGAAAAAGTAGTCGCGATGCTCAACATCGAAATGATTGGAACCGATTCAAAATGGGGAAAAAATTCGGCCTACATTACAGGATTTGAAAAGTCTGATCTCGGAAAAATATTACAGCAGAATCTGGAAGGATCTGCCTTTAATTTCTATCCGGATCCATATCCGCAACAAAATCTATTTTATCGTTCAGACAATGCAACGCTTGCCGCTCTAGGCGTTCCGGCCCACACCATTTCCACCTCAAAAATGGACGACGAGCCGAATTATCATAAACCTTCTGATGAAATAAGTACGCTGGATTTTGAAAATATGGCCAGTATTATCAGGGGAATCGGACAAAGCGCGAAATCGATCATTGCGGGGAAAGACACGCCATCGAGAATCCCGAAACTTGAGTAGCAGAGCGATGTATTTACATGCAGGCATTCAAGAGACGTTCCGACAGAAATCGAAGCTCCTTAAAGTGACTCTTTTATGCCCTGCTTTCAAAACTGAGCAGCACAACCTGCTTGCCCGGTTTTCAATCTTAAAAAAGACTTTTGTAACAAAAACATTCTACCTTTATTGCAGAGTTAGCTAGTACAATCTGAAACACGTCCATCCGGGAGAGTGCGTCAAAGACGGCAAGTGGAAAAACAAGATTGTGTTATGCAACAGCGGAAGGCTTAATACCCGTTTAATCCTTATTCCACAGCGCTCAATCTGATGGTATAACCTTTTTAAAAGACAAACGAATAAAACTTTCTATCAGAAACATTCAATCCAAAATTAAGAGCAATTGAACGTCTCTTTGTTATTGGCGATCCCGATTTCATTAAACCCAAAAATCATCCAATGAAAAAATACATCATTTTACTGCTTATTGCATTAATAGTTACCGCCGGCATCACGAGGCTTGGCGGAAGCCCTTTTAACCATAACATCAAGTTCTTCTTCAACTTCTTTTACGGGTTTTCAGTAATACTTTTTAGCCGGTCATTTAAGAACAAAATACTGTACTACTCCATCACCCTATTACCTCCTGCAATCATTTCGTTCCTGATCTTTCAATCGCTCAACTGGGATTTTTACAGGGTGGCGATACCGAGCACGCTGGCATTATTTCTGGGGATCGGAGCCGGGATTGCAGCTCTTTTTCTCGAGAGCAAAAGAAGTCTGTTCGTCTTAGTTGGCTTATCACTGGTATTGAATTGTTTCGCCCTGTTTGACGGATATGACTATTGGGTACATCGATCAAACTATGGCACCTTTACCGGAAAACAATCTATTCCAATTAAGAACGTGATGCTTCAGAACGAGCAGGATTCGCTCGAAAAGTTTGATAAAGCAGGTCAGTACTATCTTTTTGATTTCTGGACAACCTCTTGTGGTCTATGCATCCGCGAATTTCCGGAAGTTCAAAAGCTATACGAAAAGTACCGTCAGGACAATGCCAACCTTTCAATCTACCTCGTGAATGTGCCCCGTGATACGACCGATCGTCGCCTTTCCAAAGAGATTCTGAGAAAAAGAGAAATCAGTATTCCTCTATTATTCTTTCCTGGGCTGCCGGAAGAACGCGTTGAAAAGTACCGTGTGTTCAGTTATCCCACTGTATTACTCATAAAGGATGATGAGATTATACACATAGGTAATATCAAATCGGTCACTAAAAGATTGAAGTCGCTGCTTTAATTGCTTCGCTTTGAGAAATGTAAAACAAAAGCTACTGCCTGACTTGGCGCCATCGGCCTGGAAGGAACGATCAGGCCGGAGAAGCGACGGTTGAATGGATGGCGTCGCTGATTTCTTTAATAAGGGAAGCATCCTTTTCAATGGCATTTCCCACCACTATAATATCGGCTCCGGCCTTACAGTTGCGGTAAGCTTTCTCCGCATCGGTAATACCACCTCCAATAATCAGCGGAATGGCAACGGTTGAAGCTACTTTTTCGATCATCGTTTCAGTTATCGGCCTTTTGGCGCCGCTTCCGGCATCCATAAAGATCAGTTTCATTCCCAGCATTTCCCCCGCCAT
>JAFAEW010000020.1 GCA_023423835.1 Bacteroidota bacterium
TCAGGCGAATCAGGTGGAAAGTTGCTGGAAAGTCAGTTAAACACAACTGTTCTTTCTCCTTCCATCACAGGATTTTTAAACAACCGCGATGCCGGAAACAACATCACCAAACCCAAGGCTTATCTAAACGTGGTACTTATCGACGAGCAGTTGCAGCCCGTACTCACAACTGACGGCAAACACAGTTACTTTCAACAAGTTTCTGTTGCAGGCGGAACTTCGGTAAACCCGATAGTTGTTGCCAACCGCGAAATCACCAAAAGCGGCTATGTTTATATTTATGTAAGCAATGAAAGTAAAGATTTCAAGGTTTACTTTGCCGTGTCCCGAAAAACGAAGTGCTTCGGGAATAACTTAAAGGTGACTCACGTTCGCGGCCCGTTGCTTTCCGAAGAAGGCTACTATCCCTTCGGCATGACGATGAGCGCTATCAGCAGCAGCGCCGGAACCGTTGCCAAAAACAACTATAAGTTCAATGCCGGAACCGAATTAACCGAAAGCTTTGACATCAATTATTATGAAACGTATTTCCGGCAATACGATGCGCCGTTAGGAAGGTTTAGGGGAGTGGATGCGCTTGCAGAACAAACGCTTTCATGGTCGCCTTATCAGTTTGGGTATAATAATCCGGCGATGTTTAATGATCCAAGCGGGTTGCAGGCTGATTACTCTGATTTTTGGAAGGAAATACTGTCCTTTATCGGTAATCCGAAGTATCCTAACGGAATAACTTTTACCAATAAGGACGGTACATTTTATGGAACTCCCTATAACAGTGAGGCGGATGCCTTTTTGGATGGAATAAACTTAATTGAACGAACTGGTGGATGGGGAAAAGCGGGTGTTAAATATAAATCGTATGCAGAGGCGTTGAACGATTTTTCTTTGAGATTCGGCTATCTTCCCCCAATTATTATTAAAGCTAGTAACCAAAGGGACATGTATGGGCACTCCTGGCTAGTCATAAATAACTGGGACGATGTGTACAGGCAATTAAATGAAAATGGATATTCAGGCTTCGGACATAATCGGTTATTTTTTGATAGCTATTTGCATTTTCAATTTGGTTTAAACAAGGATATGCACATCAATACCTATGATATCGATTTCGAGGGGATTACACAGCGGGATTTAGTTAAGCGTGGCGATGGCAGCTATAGGTTGGACTTTTATTCCGTAAAACGAGGCAGCAATGAAGCGCTAACATTGGGGAAAATTATTCTTATTCCACGAGGAGGCAATAAATTTTCTATTCAGCCTAACAAGTACGATTTTAACATTGAGTGGAAAAAGGGTATAACACAACGAAATACAGCTACTGCTGCCGCAGCCTTAATACATTATTCAAGCTACCCAATTATCCCAATAGTGTTTGGAGGTTCCTTTTGGATATACTTTGATGGAACTGTAACTTTAAAGCCTTAGCCATATGAAATTCTATAGCGGCCTACTTATCCTTCTTTTATTTTGCTCCTGCATATCAGATATTAGTGATTATGGATCCTATAAATTTGATTATGACAGTAAAGTGGATCACTATATCATGCTAAATAAAATCGATACGGTGATTCAAGACTATCCATATTACAATAAGGGTGCTTTTGTTTACTTTCATCGGGCGGATTCCACCGTAGACACATTTTTTATGGGAAAAGGGGGAGATGTAGTTCAACCTTATGTTGATGATGTAAGATTTAATGACCGGTTTATTTTAGTAAAGCAAAAGCCGCTTGACAAAATATGTGAGTGTAATGATTCGTGTCTTGCAATTAAATATCCTGACAATGAAAAAACTTATCCATTATGTAGTGATGCACTGAAGAAGAGCACATTTTTCAATTATTGGATCATTGATCAGTCAAATGATAATATTTATGGCCCGTATGATCGGCAAACTTTTTCTAAGCAACTTAATGTATTGAAGGTTCCCGAAACAATAAGGTTTTAAATGAAGCGTCCTTCTAAATTCTTTTCAGTCTTTTTAATATCTGCCCTTATTTTGTTCGTGTTCCTTGCAATTCCTTATCAGGATCGGAAAGTGAGCTCAGAATTCCATGAATTTTATTCCAATAAAATTGAGGGTATCATCATTGATGTAGAAATGCTTTCAAGAAGTTCTGCTTTTAAAATTAATAACAGTGCTTTGTCTTTTAATTGGTTTCCATATACCAACAAATCATTGAATGAGAATGAAATCTTTAGCCGCTTTGCATCCGTTGGCGATAGTGTTTTTAAGGCAGCGTATTCCGACACGCTTATTCTCTTTAAAAACGGCAAAGAATATAAATATACGTTTCAAAAATTTGAATGAAGCTGTTTTCGTTCTATATCAATTCTTGCTTACTTTCCGAAGAAGGCTATTATCCCTTCGGCATGACGATGAGCGCTATCAGCAGCACCGCCGTTTATTTCCCCGGAGTTAATTGTATTTACATTCCTTCCCGTTCTCTTTAACTACCTTTGTGGTCTCACTAAAATGTTTTACACCTTTGAAAGCACGCGTTTATAAATCAACCGGAAGCTGGTATTTTATTAAAACCGAAACCGGCACGAGGATGCAGGCAAGGCTGAAAGGTATTTTCAAAATCGATGGAATTACTTCTACCAATCCTATTGCCGTAGGTGATGAAGTGGAAGTGGAAATCGAGGAAGGAATGGATTCTCAAAAGGCGGTGATCACTGAAATTTATGAACGGAAAAACTATATAGCGAGGGCAACGCCGCAGCAGCACCGCGAAAGGCATATCGTAGCTTCAAACATTGATCAACTATTATTATTTGCCACCCTGAAAAATCCGCGCACTTCACAGGGGTTTATCGACCGGTTTTTAGTAGCTGCGGAAGCCTTTCACATTACGCCTGTAATCGTATTCAATAAGGCCGATATTTACCGCGATAGAGAATTGAAGCTGTATGAAAAACTCAGTGAAATTTATTCTTCCATTGGTTATGAAGTAATGCTGCTGAGCATTTCCGGCCGTCTGGGGTTGGAAGAACTGGCTGATAAATTAAAAGGCAAAACCACTCTCATCGCCGGACATAGCGGAGTGGGAAAATCGACTTTCATCAATTATATCCTTCCCGATCTTTCATTGAAAACCGGTGATGTATCCGGCTGGAGTGGAAAAGGAATGCATACAACCACCTTTGCGGAAATGTTTGATCTGCCATCCGGAGGTTCAATTATCGATACGCCGGGAATCAGGGAATTTGGAATTACAGATATTCCAAAACCCGAGTTGTCGCATTATTTCGTGGAGATGAGAGACCGGTTACACAATTGCCAGTTCAACAACTGCCTGCACGTCAATGAGCCGGGTTGCGCCATTAAAGAAGCAGTTGAAAAACATGAAATATTTATGGAGCGCTATATCAGTTACTACAATATCCTCCATTCTGTAAAAGAAAAGAATTATTAGGCAGGAAGGCCGGAAAGAATTTTTCTTACTTCAGCCACTACCTTGCTGAAATTTTCATTCCGGTAACACAGGATGATCCCTGAAAAAATGCTGTAATGAAGGCAGAGTGGATATCCCCGGTATTTAAAATTCCATTCAATACTATCTGCTTCATCAGATTTGGATGTGAACTGCACTTTCTTGTGATTCTGTAATAGATCCGTCAGGTTGTAATAATTTTTCAACGAAGGATGATCGTCTATGATCGTACAATTCGTCGTGCGTGAATTTGTGGTTTTCATAATCACGATTTTATTTTTAAAACAATCCGGAGAAATTTTTTTTAAGAGCAGGATAAGAAAAACCGACGATTTTTCTTATCCTCTTCTCTTGAAAAACTTTGAGTAATATCTAAAAGAAATCCGGAATTTTTCCCAAAAGCAATGCGTTAGTACAATTGCGGCCATGATCTTTTGTAATTACTCCGTCTATAAGACAACCATTATTTGTGATTCGCTGCATTTGCTTCGGCAAACCAGGAAGAATATTTCACATAATTGCCGGCTATTCTGTTGATCTCATTTTCAATCAGATCTTCAGAAACCTCTTTTACCTTTTTGGCCGGTACACCGGCATAGATTGATCCTGCCTCCACCACCGTTCCCTCCAAAACAACGGCTCCGGCAGCGATAATAGAATTACTGTGAACGATACAGCGATCCATTACTATCGCGCCCATTCCGATTAATACATTGTCCATCACCGTACATCCATGCACAATCGAATTATGCCCGATCGAAACATTGTTTCCGATCATCGTTGCATGCCGCTGAAAAGTACAGTGTATGACCGCGCCATCCTGCACGTTTACGCGATTGCCCATTTTTATAAAATTTACGTCTCCTCTTATTACTGCATTAAACCAGAAGCTGCATTCATCGCCCGCTATCACATCGCCGACGATGGTGGCATTAGGTGCGATAAAACAATCTTTTCCGAACGACGGATATTTATCGTTAACAGTTAATAGGATGGCCATAGAAATATTTTAAGTGATGAATTTTGCTTTTTCCATGCGAAACTAACAACATCAGTTTAAGTTCGGGTAATTTCGCATCGGGAGAAAAGAAAAAGATGACACATAGGGAATTGTTTTTTCAACACGTTGCGCAAACTTCAGATGCACCCATAGCATTGGAAATCGTGCAGGCAAAAGGAATCCACCAGATCGACGTGAATGGTAAAAAGTACATTGATCTCATCTCCGGATTCAGTGTTGCCAATATCGGTCATAGTCATCCGGATGTAATTAAGGCCGTTCAAAAACAGGCAGCCGACTATATGCACCTGATTGTTTATGGAGAATTTATTGAAAGTCCGCAGGTAGAATATGCCGCCTTACTCGCAGAAAATCTGCCGCAGTCGCTTCATTCGGTCTATTTCACCAACAGCGGGGCCGAAGCTACCGAAGGCGCAATGAAACTTGCGAAAAGAGCAACCGGAAGAGCGGACATCATTTGTTTTAATAACAGCTATCATGGAAGCACGCAGGGTGCACTGAGTGTGATGGGAGATGAATACTGGCGAAACGCTTTTCGTCCGTTACTTCCCGGAATTTATCATTTTGATTATAATAGTCTGGGTGCGATAAATGCCATAAATTCAAAGACGGCCTGTGTAATAATGGAAACCGTGCAGGCCGAAGCGGGTATCATCAAACCTGAGACGGGTTGGATTCAATCGATGCGGAAAAAATGCGATGAAACCGGCGCCCTATTGATTTTAGATGAAATTCAGGCCGGATTTGGACGAACAGGTTCTCTCTTTGCCTTTGAGCAATATGGTATTATTCCCGACATTATATTATTGGGAAAGGCACTCGGTGGCGGAATGCCGCTCGGCGCATTCATCTCAAGCCACGAACTGATGTCGCAATTGATGCGTGATCCGGTGCTTGGTCACATCACTACTTTTGGCGGTCATCCTGTGAGCTGCGCTGCGGGCAAAGCAGCATTTCAGGTTTTATTACAATCGGATTGGATGGGTGAGGTAAAGGAAAAAGAATCTTTATTAAATGATCTCATTCAACACCCGGCCATTTTGCAAAAACGGACGGCCGGACTTTGGATGGCGCTTGAATTTGAAAGCTTTGAGCTCAACAAAAAAGTCATTGCAAATTGTATTGAAGAAGGCCTAATAACAGACTGGTTTTTATTTGCTCCGCAATCAATGCGAATTGCACCTCCTTTGCCGATAACAATTGAAGAAATAAAATCGGTTGCAGAAATTATAAACCGGGCCATTGAAAAGGCGGTTTCCGGTTAAACTGCTACTCCTTTACTTTTTGAACGGTTACCGGTTTTGAAGGTTTTTTCTTCTTTTTCCCATATTTCAAAAAAGGCTGCATATAAGCGGGCATCAGTTGTCTTGTCTTCGTTGGCTTAAATGAAAGCGGCTTCTGGTATTCGAGATAATATATCTTGAGAAGGATCAGAAAGAAAGAGATCAACACCGGTCCGAAGATGAGGCCAATGATGCCGAAATATTTCAATCCCATGATCACCCCCAAAATCGTTACGATGGGATGCACATCGGCCATTTTTTTTGCCAGGATAAACCTGATCACATTATCGGCACTGCCCATGATCAATGCTCCCCACGCCAATACGAATATGCCCTGCCACGAACCTCCGGTAACGAGTAAATATCCGGCAATGGGCGCCCAGACGATTCCGCTGCCAACGATCGGCAAGACCGAACAAAAGCCCGTTATCACGCCCCAAAACCCGGCTTCCGGTACGCCGGTGAAAATATACGCACCATAACCGAGTACGCCCTGTGCAATGGCAATCAGCGGGATTCCAACAGAGTTGCTGAACGTAAGGGCTACCAGTTCATTTCCAAACATCAGTATTTTTTCGCGTTTAAAAGGAAGGTAATACAGGATGCCCGCCTCCATTCTGTTGATGTTGATGATCATGAAATAAAGGAAGAAATACATCATCAGAATAGTGGAAATGAAATTTAAACTGGTATTTAAAATGGTAGAGAGAATATTGGTTGAAAAACTTTGGATTGATGCGAGTGTATTATCCGACAATACTTCAAATCCGGTCTGTTCCTTAATGACCTCGTCCAGATGTTTTGCCGCGTCGATGATGGTGGAAGGATTCGCGATAACGGAGGCAATCTTGTTGTACAATAATGTGATCAGAAGCGTGATCGGCAATAGGATAATGAAAAATGAAATGATGATTACCAGGATGGCGGCCGTACTCTTTTTCCACCGTTTTTTGGTAATGAGATAATTCGAAAAATTTTTCCCCAGGATATAGAGAATAACCGCGGCCAGGAAAGCGGTGAAAAACTGGATCAGGCTCATTAACAACATCAATCCAAATATCAAAATGATGGATAAAAAGACGTATCGGTTGACTTTGTATTCCTTGCTTGAGTCCATGACAGTTGTTTAATTAAAAAGCTTCTGTTTCAAATGTAAAACCAAAAACTGATTCAAAATTATTATTTATGTTTCCTGAATTTCCACCGTAGAAACAGCATGGTGATGTTTACCAGAAGTGAAAATCCATTGGTTAAAATGATGGGAAGATCATTTCTCAAAAATCCGTAAACCAACCATAGCGCCACGCCGGCATTCAACACCAGCAGCATCAAAACCGAAACTTCCGCCGCTTTTTTTTCCTTCATCGTTTTCACAACCTGCGGAACCATGGAACCGGCCGTAAAAATCCCGGCTACTATGCCGGTGGCAGTAACAAAAAATTCATGGGAAAAAAGCAGGAAAAGCATATATTTAATAATTCGCGAACAAGCTTAAAGGCAGCAATAGTGCCAGAATTAAAAAATATGAATAATGAAAATAAAACCATCTTTACGATCGGTCATTCCACCCTTTCGACCTGTCAGTTTATCGGCCTGTTGAAAGAAAACAACATTCAATTGCTGGCAGATATAAGGGCTTATCCCGGATCCCGCAAATTTCCGCAATTCAATAAGGATAATCTAAGCCGTTCCTTAAGGGAAAACGGCATCGGATACGTACATCTGCCGGGTCTTGGCGGAAGAAGAAAGCGACCGCCGCTTTCGCAACCGACGGGTTGGAAGAACGAATCTTTTCAAAACTATGCAGCCTATATGCAGACAGCAGAATTTGCGGAGGCGATAGCAGAATTGGAATCCCTGGCGGGCGCTGAACGAATCGCTTATATGTGTTCGGAGGCGGTTTGGTGGCGTTGCCATCGTTCACTGGTTTCTGATTATTTGAAATCGAAAGGCTGGAAGGTTTTGCATATTTTGAATGGAAACCATTTAAAAGAACATCCTTACACGGCGGTTGCAAGTATTACCAATGGCAATCTTTCCTATCCTGTGAACGAAACCGAAAAGGGTTGATAAAATTTGCAAATTCGTTTAATATTGTAAGTGATTAAGTTATTCGAAACCTATCTTTGACCCATTAAATTTTCAGGCATTATGAAACTTCAGTTAAACCGGCCGCTGGCTTTTATTGATCTTGAAACCACCGGTTTGAATATCAGCACCGACCGGATCATTGAGATCGCCATCGTAAAAGTGATGCCGGAAGGAGAGCGGTTGGTGAAGCACAAGTTCATTAATCCTGAAATGTCCATTCCGGTCGCGAGTACCGCTGTGCACGGAATCACCGATGATCATGTAAAGGACATGCCCACTTTCCGTCAGGTGGCCAATGAAATAAAGCAGTTTTTAGATAATTCAGACCTTGGTGGATTTAACAGCAATCGTTTTGATATTCCTATGTTGATGGAGGAGTTTCTGCGGGCAGGTATTGATTTCCCGATCCATAACCGGAAAATGCTGGATGCGCAGAAAGTTTTCCACATGATGGAGCAGCGTACACTGATTGCGGCATATAAATTTTATTGCGATTGCGAACTCGATGCTGCCCACAGTGCAAGAGCCGATGCGGAGGCTACCTGTGAAGTTTTGCTGGCCCAGATCGAACGGTATGAAAAGATCGGCAATACCGTAGAAAGTATTGTGAAATTTACCGGAGAAGACAATTTCGTGGATTTCTCCCGTCGTTTTGTTATGGCAGATGGCGTGGAGGTGTTTAATTTCGGCAAACATAAGGGAAAGCCGGTGGTGGAAGTTCTGAAATCAGAACCGCAGTATTACGACTGGATGATGAAAGGGGATTTCTCACTTCATACGAAACAGAAGTTAACAGAAATTTTTAACCGCACATTTTTGAAAAAAGTTCAATAGTTTTTATTCACCACAATCGCTTTTTTACCTTCCGAAATAGTGGGGATTATTGTATTTTCGGCATCTGGAAAGCATATTTACATTTGGAGAAGCTCATCATCATACCAACATTTAACGAAAAGGAAAACATCAGCAACATCCTGAATGCGATATTTTCCCTACGAAAAAATTATCATGTGCTGGTAATTGATGACAATTCTCCAGACAAGACTGCGCAGATTGTAAGGGACCTCATGCTCAGTTACCCCGGGCAACTCTTTTTGGAGGAGCGGCCGGGAAAACTCGGTCTCGGAACCGCCTACATCCACGGCTTCAAATGGGCCATCAAAAAAGGTTATGAATACATTTTTGAGATGGATGCCGACTTCTCCCACAATCCCAATGATCTCGAACGATTGTATGAAGCCTGTAAAAAAAAGGGAGCCGATGTAGCAATCGGAAGCCGTTATGTAAAAGGCGGGAAAACCGAAAACTGGCCGCTCGATCGCCATATCTATTCCAAAGGCGGCGCTTTCTATACCCGCATGATTACCGGCATTCCCGTAAAAGATCCCACCGCCGGATTTATCTGCTATAAGAGAATCGTTTTACAAACCATCGATCTCGATGCCATCCGTTTTATCGGCTACGCCTTTCAGATTGAAATGAAGTTTACCGCCTGGAAACTCGGATTTAGGATTGTGGAAGTTCCAATTGTATTCGTTGACCGTCAGGTTGGATTGAGTAAGATGAGTAAAGGAATTCTGAAGGAAGGCGTATTGGGTGTTTTAATCATTCAGTGGCAGAGCCTGGTGCATAAGATTCCCAAAAAAAATCCGGTCATAGAAAAAGATTCTCTGATCTCCGAAGATGTTATGGCAGAAGGAGATTAGCTTTGCCTTTTCATTTTATTAAAAACCTTGATGAAGCCGGCGCTTATCCGTTTGCATATTACGGTTTTCCTGTGGGGATTTACCGGAGTTTTGGGAAGATTGATCTCGTTGAATGAAGGCTGGCTCGTATGGTGGCGCCTTTGTCTCACCATCGCGATTCTCTGGGGATATTTTTATTTCACCAAAAAAATCTCCGGCGTTAAATGGCAGGATTTTCTCAAGATCGGCTCCATCGGTACTATTCTCGCCATCCATTGGGTTTTGTTTTATGGAAGTATCAAGTATTCAAATGTATCCATCGCATTAACCTGCCTGGCTACTTCGGGCATGTTATCAGCGATACTTGAGCCGGTATTTTTCCGAAAGAGGATCAACTTTGTGGAGCTGCTGTTAGGATCATTTGCACTGGCGGGAATCGTGATCATCTATTTCTCCAACCTTCAGTTTTCGGTGGGAATCTATATCGGATTACTTGCTGCAGTAGCAAGTGTTACCGCCTCCATTCTCAATAAAAAAATCGTTTCGGGCTATGCGCCCCAGGTGTTGACGCTTTATCAACTGACCGGAGGTTTCATCGGACTCACGATCCTCATGCCGTTGTATGATTGGGTAATGGATTCGCATCCGGTTTTTCCCGGACAGTGGGACTGGCTGTGGCTTTTTATTCTTGCCGCCTTCTGCACGGTTCTTACTTTCATCTTATACATCAGTGCTCTAAAGCATTTAAGCGCCTTCACCATGAACCTGACGCTTACCCTCGAACCGGTCTATGGCATCCTGCTCGCTTTCACCATCTTTCATGAAAACAAATACCTGAGCGATTATTTCTACGTCGGTTTTGCATTGATTCTGTTCGCTGTCGTTCTGCAGATGCGAAGAGTCGTACGGCAAAAAGAAATCGTGGTGCCTTTTGAATAACTTAGTGATCAATTAATCTGCGGCTCATACTGCCCCTCCGGTGGAAATATAGCGCACCAGTCTTCTTTTTGCAATGGGAAGCAGGGTTTCTTCAACCGGAAAATCGAGGTCGGTTTCAATGGCATATACCGCCGGATTGGGAATGGCGGATTTGTTTCTTATCAACTCTCTTTTTATGTTCTCATAGGTATTTACAAAATTGCGATACCAGCTCTGGATAAATTCGGTTTTGATGCTCTGGTATTTTTCATCCTGATTTTCAAATATGCTCAGCCTGTAATAATACACCCGCGTTTGCGTCTGATTTTCGGACAGAAAAAAATAGCCTTCATCCTGTTTCAACGGAATGATCCCGATTGGGCTTATCTGCATTTTATCCTCGATAAACTCATAGATTTCCGTACCATTGGTGATGGTAGATTGCATCTGCTTCTCTGCATATAAAATGATATCTTCCAGCTCCTTCATCATTTCATCATCTTCCACCATTTGCTCGTACAACAACTGCAACTTCTGGATCTGAATAAGCGTGAGCTGTTTGGAAAAGCGGCTCTGAAGGATCTTCTTATTTTTCTGGAATGAAATGATATTGTTATAATGAAAGATCACGTCGCTCAACTGCGGATAGAGCTTATTCTCATTGAAATATTTATTCACCTGCTGCAGGTAAGCGAGCAAGGTGTATTTCTTCAGTTCAAAATCAATATAGCCGTCTGCAAACCAGGTTTCCGATAAAGTCTTCATAAGTAAGAAGTTTAGTCTACAAGTAACAAAAAAAAGACCAGCAAACTGTGGTCTTTTTATAACGGTGAAGTGGAGACGGTTATTTTATCTAAAACTCCCGGTTGATATCCCAGTTTTCAAATTCTTTTGCAACAGCAGTTAAAAAACTTGCGCCGATACTGCCATCAACAATTCTGTGATCATAGCTCAGGGAGAGATACATCATGTGACGAATTCCGATGGTATCACCGTGTTCGGTTTCTATTACCACCGGTCTTTTTTTGATCGCCCCTACGGCAAGAATGGCTACTTGTGGCTGGTTGATAATCGGCGTTCCCATCAGGCTTCCGAAGGTTCCTACATTGGTTAATGTAAAAGTGCCGCCGGCTGTATCATCGGGTTTCAGCTTGTTGTTGCGTGCATTTTCCGCAAGCTGATTTACCTGTTTGCTCAGCCCCACAAGATTGAGATAATCTGCATTTCTTATTACCGGAACGATAAGATTGCCGCTTGGCAAGGCCGTTGCCATTCCGATATTGATGTCTTTTTTAATGAGAATGCGTTCGCCATCCACCGAACTGTTGATGACCGGATATTTTTTAATCACCCGTGTAATGCAATCGATAAACATCGGCGTGAAGGTGATCTTCGAACTTTCTCTTTTTTCAAACTCTTTCTTCACCTTATTGCGCCACATCACCATATTTGTTACATCAGCCTCGGCGAAGCTGGTAACGTGCGGACTGGTCTTCTTACTTTCAACCATATGTTTCGCAATCATCTTGCGCATACGGTCCATTTCAATTATTTCCACATTTCCTTCTACGGTTCGTGGTTTTTCAATCACTGAAGGCGCTTCGAAAACCGGCGGTTGCGATTTTTCTGTGGCCTGTTCTTTAGATGCAGCCGGCGCCGTTTTTCCGGCTTTCCGGTTCTCAACATATTGCAGGATGTCTTTCTTCGTAACCCTTCCTTCATTGCCCGATCCGGGCAGGTTTTCCAGTTCCGACATCGGGATGCCTTCCTGGTTTGCAATGTTTAATACAAGAGGAGAATAAAACCTGTTGGCCTGCGGCTGGCTTTGATTTTCCGCCTGCGAAGGCTGTGGAACATAAGGAATCTCTTTCTCAATCGCCGGTTGCTCAACTTCCGCCACGGGCTGCGATGAGGCCGGTTGTGCAGATGCACCGGTTTCAATATGTGCAATGACGGTTCCCACAGGAACCACATCGTTCTCTTTAAACAAAATATCTTTTAATATACCTTCGGCAGTAGAAGGTACTTCGCTGTCAACTTTATCGGTAGCGATATCTAAAACAGTTTCATCCTGTTTTATTGCGTCGCCCGGCTTTTTATGCCATTTCAGAATCGTTGCTTCAATGATACTTTCTCCAAGTTTCGGCATTATAAGATCAACTATTGCCATATATGATGTCGGTTTTTTGTAATTCTTTTATTTATTAGCCCGGCTTCCGGTTCTTTGGTCATCGTCCCTTGGGTCGCACTCTTGTACTGCATATCATTGGGCATCAGAAGAACGCGCTGTTCAAAAAGCCGTTGACAAAACTCAATCTTCTCTGGTTTTCGGCGAAGCAAAATCGTATCCCCAATCTGTCTTATACGGTTTTAACAGGCATCGAAACACCCAGGTCGATAAGCCGCGGCAAAGGTACTAAAACGGTTTTACTGTTTTAAGATGAATAACCTCAAAAGATTTAACGCATTTACTGCCGTTATTTCAATGTTTCGTTCGCGATCGTATCTTAAATTTAATTTTTTCGTTTCGAGTCCTTTTTTACCGCAAACTGCAATCCAAACCGTTCCAACCGGCTTTTCCGCACTTCCGCCATCGGGCCCCATGATTCCGGATACCGCAATTGAAAAATCGGTTCCCATCAGCTTCCGGCAGTTTTCGGCCATTTGAATCACGGTTTCCTCACTCACGGCTCCTTCCTGCAGCAGGGTTTCGGATGCCACATGCAATACGTTCTCCTTGATGCTGTTGGCATAACTCACGACACTGCCCGAAAAATAAGCCGAAGATCCTGCCTTTTTTGTAAGTAAATGCGCAATATATCCGCCGGTGCAACTTTCGGCCGTGCTGACCGTATATCCGTTTTCCTTCAGCAATTTCCCGACACAATCTGCAATCGTGATATCCTCAGTGGCCACAAGGTAAGGCGCGGTAAGTTGCTGTAGGTCCGAAAAATACGCATCCAGGTCTTTTTCAACCGTTTCTTCCTCACCGAAGCCCGTCAGCCGCAGGCGCACCATTGTATTGTTGGGCAGGTAGGCAAGCTTGATGTTTTCAGGTAAGTTTGTTTCTACCGGCTGTATCAATTCGGCGAGATTAGACTCACCGATGCCGATGGTTAACAAGGTGCGATGCCCGATCTTCGGAACCTTAAAGCGCCTCAATAGCTGTGGCAGCACGCGGTTGGTCATAATTCCTTTCATCTCGTGCGGCACGCCGGGAAGACTGACGTAGATCTTGTCGTTTTTTTCAAACCACATCCCCGGCGCGGTTCCGGTCTCGTTTTTCAACACGGTGCAAACATCAGGCACTTCGGCCTGTTTGCGATTTCGTTCGAGTAAAGGACCGGATCGGTGAAATACCTGTTTGAACAGGTGTTCGATATGTTGAAGGGTTGCTTCATCCGTTACCAGTTTTCCTCCAAAATATTCGCATAAGACCGGTTTGGTAATATCATCTGCCGTTGGGCCGAGACCGCCGGTGATCAAAATGATATCCGAATTTTTTCCCTCCTCATCCAATACGTTCAGGATATCGTTTTTTACATCGCCAACCGATACGGTTCTTCTGAGCCAGATTCCGATCTTGATTAATTCCACTGCCATCCAGGCGCTGTTGGTGTCGATGACCTGCCCGATCAATAATTCATCTCCAATCGTTATTACAGAAGCGGTTATCCTCTTCATCCTTTCTTTTTTATCCACCACAAAACTAAATCATTAGAATGTACGGCGACATTTCTCTGCGAGAAAAAACGTTGGAGCGCAAAGAACATAAGAAGGCGGCGCCACGCAGAACTTTAATGGCGATCTCTGGGCGGGAAAAGAGATGGAGCGCAGAGAACATAAGAACGCGGAGTTACGCAGCGTTTTACTGAAAATTTCTCTGCGAATTCTCCTTATCTCCCGTTCTCTGCGCTTAAAAAAAAGATCAGAGCGCAAAGCACATAAGAACGCGGAGTTACGCAGAGTTTTAATGAAAATCTCTCTCTGCGAATTCTCCTTATCTCTCGTTCTCTGCGTTTAAAAAAAGATCAGATCGCAAAGCACATAAGAACGCCGAGTTACGCAGAGTTTTAATGAAAATCTCTCTCTGCGAATTCCCCTTATCTCTCGTTCTCTGCGTTGAAAAAAAAACATCAGAGCGCAAAGAACATAAGAACGCCGAGTTACGCAGCGTTTTAATGAAAATCTCTCTCTGCGAATTCTCCTTATCTCCCGTTCTCTGCGTTTAAAAAAAAGATCAGAGCGCAAAGAAGATAAGAATGCAGCGGAACACAGAGTTTTAATGGAAATCACTCTCTGCGAATTCTTCTTATCTCCCGTTCTCTGCGTTTAAAAAAAAGATCAGGGCGAAAGAACATGAGAACGCAAAGCCAGCGGGACGGCTTGCGGCCGAATGCAGGAGGAATTGTATATTAGCCTCATCATGAAAAAAATCTTCCTTTGGTGGCTGTTGATTATTCTCTCCCTGAATCTGAATGCTCAGGTGCAGCAGAAACTCTCCGCAGCGATGACGGCTTATTTGAAAGATGCGCAGTTTGCCCACGCCCTCAATGGGTTTTATGTGGTGGAAACGAAAACAGGAAAGCCTGTTTATGACCTGAACAGCGAGCTCGGTTTTGCGCCGGCAAGTAGCCAGAAGATTCTTACCGCCATCGCAGGATTTGAACTGTTGGGATCCGATTTTACTTATTCCACTACCATTTACTATACCGACGGAAATCTGATTATAAGAGGAAGCGGCGATCCCAGCTTTGGTAGCTGGAGGTTTGAGCAAACCAAAAGAGAAAAGGTTTTGAACCTGGTGATCGGAGCCATGAAGAAAAAAGGCATCCAAAAAATCGGGGGCGATATAATTTTCGATAATTCCGCCTGCAGTTATCAGCCCTTGCCGGCTGGTTGGATCTGGGAAGACATCGGAAACTATTACGGCGCCGGAAGTTGGGCAATCAACTGGAACGAAAATCAATACGATCTCCTATTGCAGGCCGGAAGTAAGGAAGGCGATTCCGTCACGATTCTCGGAACCAATCCGGAAACAGGACTTGCCTTCCGTAATTTTTTATCCACCGGAAAACCTGGTAGCGGTGATAACGGATACATCTATCTTCCTCCTTACGGAAAAAACCCTTTTGTGGAAGGAACGGAAGCACCTTCGCTGAAACCGGTAACGATTTCCGGATCTCTTCCTGATCCTGCGATGCAACTCGGAAAGGAACTGCGGGCAGAACTCCAAAAGAATAAGATCGGTTTTGAAGGGGATGTGGTGGTCAATTTCGATCCGTTGAACTCACCACCGTCGGAAGTTCTGCTTAATCTGTATTCTCCGCGCTATGACAGCCTTTGCTATTGGTTTTTACAAAAAAGTATCAATTTGTATGGAGAAGCAATTGCCAAAACCATTGCCATTCAGCAAAATAAAGCCGGATCTAATGAAGAAGGTGTGAAGGTGATAAGGGATTTCTGGAAGAAAAACGGCATCGATCCCGGTGCAATCAATATCATCGACGGCAGCGGGTTATCACCCCAGAACAGGGTTACGCCGGCAGCACTCGTAGATGTATTGCAATTTGCGAAACAAAAAAGCTGGTTCCCGCAGTTTTTAAAAGCGATGCCTTTGTATAACGGAATCAAGATGAAGAGCGGAACGATTGGCGGTTCCAAAGCCTTTGCGGGCTATGTCACGTCGAGGAACGGAACGGAATATACCTTCGCCATTATTTCAAACAATTTTTCCGGAAGCGCCGGCGCTGTTGTACAGAAGATGTATAAGGTGCTGAATGTGTTGAAGGAGTAGGCTGCAGCGGTCTTTTAAGTTCCCTAAAAATACCCCTCCAGCTTCTCTCTCAACTTCCCGGGCATATGCATCTTCGTTCGTGTCCTGGCGTCTAAAAAGTACAACACCACTCTTCCTGCGGTGAGCAGTTTGTTTTCTTCATTGAAAACTTCCTGGTAAAATTCTATGCGGTGATTCCGGGGCAATTCTTTCAAAGTGGTTTTGATGGTGAGCAGATCATCATAAACAGCGGAGCGTAAATAGCGGATATGGGTTTCCACTACGGGCATGATGATGCCGTCGGCTTCCATCTGTTTATAACTATATCCGAGCTGTCGGATGCTTTCTACCCGTCCTACTTCAAAATAGTTGGCGTAGTTACCATAATAAACGATCTTCATCTGATCGGTCTCGCCATATCGCACCCTAAGCTGCGTCGTTGATGCATACATTCCTGTTTGATTTAGTCAACCTTCTTTATTTTTCCGCTGCCTGCAATATTTTGTTTGATCTGCGGATTGCCATAATATTCAACGTTTCCGGTGCCGGCAATACTTACCTCAAGATTTTCGGATGCATAAATTGTGGCATCGCCGCTTCCGGCAATATCGATCCGCACATTTTCACTTTTCAAATCTCCGGCCTTATAATTTCCAACCCCCGCAATCCTGATTTTCGAATCCCTGGTTTCGCCCGCCAAGCGGATGTCTCCCGAACCGTTGATCTCGGACTTTATTTCAGGATAATTCACATCGAGACTCACATTTCCCGCTCCCGACATTTCAATATCAAGCGCATTGTTTCCCGTAAATTTTCCTTCGCCATTTACCGTGCAATTTCCGGCCACATCGATTTCCGAAAGTTCATTGGTGGTGTAAACGACCGATATCTTATCCGATGGCCGTAAGGAATATCCCTCCCGCACATAGATCTTCAATTTGTCACCATCAAAATCGGTGAGGATGTATGGCAACAGGTTTTCATCGGCATTCACGGTCAGATCAGGCCTTTCGCCTCTAATAAGCTGAATACTGAAACTTCCGGCAGCATCGATTTTTGAAGCAGGGGAAGCAGAGCGGCTTTCGGTAGCCTTATTTCCATTGCCCTGAATGGTCTTATTAAATGGATTACACGACATCAGAAAAAACAGTAATCCCGCTAAATAAAATGAAGTTCTCATGGTGGGAAATTTTGCTAAAAATAAAAATTTTAAATTAAGAATCTTTAAATATGGTACGAAAGGCACAGCCGCTTTCTTTTTTTAAATTCATTTACCTTCGCCGCAATTAATTTTGCCTTTTGAATATTCATCCTTTATGAACGAAAAAATAATTATCCTCGACTTCGGAAGTCAATATACGCAGCTCATCGCAAGGGCTGTACGGGAAGCCAATGTCTATTGCGAGATTATGCCGTATTCAAAACCGGTTTCCTATACTCCCGAACTCAAAGGAATTATTCTCAGCGGATCTCCCTTTAGCGTAAACGATGAAAACGCACCGGGTTGCGACGTTAAGGGAATGTCTCAGAATTTACCGGTTCTCGCCGTTTGCTATGGGGCACAATTAGCGGCAAAGCAGTTGGGCGGAACGGTAAATAAATCCGATAAAAGAGAATATGGACGGGCAAAATTGAAGATCGCAAAGCCCGACGTTCTCTGGCAGGGCGTGGCCGATAATTCACAGATCTGGATGAGTCACAGCGATTCAATCCATCAGCTCCCGGCTGACTTTGAAGTGCTCGCAACCACTGAAAGCATTCCCGTGGCGGCGTTCAGATCGCAGAAGGAGGAAAACAATATCTACGGATTACAGTTTCATCCGGAAGTATATCATTCCGTTGAAGGAAAGAATATCATCTATAACTTTCTGGTAAATATCTGCGGCTGTAAGCAGGATTTTACACCGGCGTCATTTATTTCTGAAACGGTTGAAAAGCTAAAACAACAGATCGGAGATGCGCAGGTGATCATGGCGCTAAGTGGTGGGGTTGACAGCACGGTTGCGGCAACTTTAATCAGTAAAGCCATTGGCGACAGGCTGCATGGCGTTTTTGTGGACAACGGGGTATTGCGGAAAAATGAATTTGAAAATGTGCTCGCCACTTACCGGCAGTTGAATCTGAATGTAAGAGGGGTGGATGCGAAGCAACTTTTTTATGAACGGTTAAAAGGCGTTACCGACCCGGAAAAGAAAAGAAAAATCATCGGCTCATCTTTCATCGATGTTTTTCATGAAGAATCGAAGCAGTTGCAGGATATCCGCTTTCTTGCGCAGGGAACAATTTATCCCGATGTTATTGAAAGTGTGAGCGTTCACGGTCCTTCGGTTACCATCAAATCGCACCACAATGTTGGAGGATTACCGGAGATTATGCACCTCGAACTCGTAGAACCACTTCGTTCGCTGTTTAAAGACGAAGTAAGAAGGGTGGGAGTGGAACTCGGAATTCCGGCCGAACAGATTCATCGCCATCCGTTTCCCGGTCCCGGCCTGGCCATCAGAATATTAGGAGAAGTGAATGCAGAAAAAGTGCAGCTTCTGCAGGAGGCCGATCATATTTATGTGGAAGCCTTAAAAAATGCCGCCCTTTACGATCAGATCTGGCAAGCCGGTGCTATTCTGCTTCCGGTGAAGACGGTGGGTGTAATGGGAGATGAGCGCACCTACGAATCTACTGTGGCGCTGAGAGCGGTGACTTCTGTGGATGGAATGACGGCCGATTGGGCGCATCTTCCCTATGATTTTCTTGCCGATGTTTCAAATGAAATCATCAATAATGTGAAGGGAATCAACCGCGTGGTCTACGATATCAGCAGTAAACCGCCGGCAACGATCGAGTGGGAATAAATTTTAGCAAAATCCGGGAGATTTTGGCTTGTTTGTTGACTGTAAAAAGGAAAATTTCGCAAAGCCTTACCCAAATGAGAAGTAATCGTTTTCTGTTGATAAAGTTGTCGTTACCGCTTTTTATCCTTATTGCCTTTTCCAATTTTCTTTTTGCCCAGCAACCGGGCGATACCGCTGTTCCGGTACGCATTGCGGTCGTATCGCCGGTTTACCTCGATTCGGCCTACGATAATTCGGGAAGTTATAAATACAGCAACATCAACATGCCGCGGTTTATCCTGCCGGGACTCGAGTTTTATAATGGCGTGGCAGCGGCACTTGATACCTTGCAGCAGCGCGGGGTTAACCTTGAAGTGTGGATCTATGATTCAAAGAAAACCAATCAAACCACACAGAGTCTGTTGGCGGAAATGATTCCGCATCATTTTTCAATGGTGATCGCTTCGTTTTCCAATCCGGCCGAGCAGAAAGCATTTTCCGATTATTCACTCAACTACAATGTTCCCATTATTTCTGCCACTTATCCCAATGATGCCTTTGTAAATGGTAATCCGTTTTTCATCTTACTAAATTCAACTTTGAAGACCCATGTGAATGCCATTCAGGATTATGTGGAAAGATACAAAGGAAATTATAACTGGCTTTGGGTTACAAAAGAAGGCAACCTTGAAAACACGATCCGGACGATGTACATCCGGGCAGGAGCGAATCAAAATGCGAAGTTTAAAACGGTAAAGCTGAATTCGCAGTTTGACCGGTCAGAACTGATCCCGTTTTTAGACAGCACCCGAAAAAATATGATCGTATTTGGAAGTGTGGATGAAAACTTCGGATCGAGGTTTATCAAACTTATGGATAAGGAAACTTCTTATCAGACAACCGTTTTCGGAATGCCCACCTGGGATGGAATGAAGGCGGTGACGTCAACAGAAAATCCGGCACTCGAAATTGTCTATACCACGCCTTTCAATTATACAACCGTACAGCGCGACTTAGTGAATCTCACAGAATCCTATAAAGCGAAGTTCAATGCAAAGCCGAGCGACATGTTTTATAAAGGATATGAATCGATGTATCGCTTCGGTCAATTGCTCAATAAATACCGGTATAATATTTTGAACCACCTGCAGGATACAAGTTTCAGGATCGCAAATAAATTTAACCTCGCGCCGGTATTTCCCGCAGACAACAAAGGCATTCCTGACTATATTGAGAACAAGGAATTGCACTTCATTCACGTAATCTCCGGAAATGTGGTAAGGATTGATTAGGCAGCCATTTCAGCAAAAGCTGGAAGTGAAATCTATTAAATTATTGTTTTCTTTCATTATTCTTTGAGGAAATCGGATTCTTTTTCTCAATTTTGCTGCCATTTTTTACTTCATGGAAACCATCAGCGCCAAAAGAATCAAGGCATTCAGAGAACGTCTCCCGTTAAAAGGCAAAGGCAATAAAAATAAGGCGTACCTCGCTTTGGGCGCAACGAGCATTCTCTGGGGAACCACCTGGGTGGCGAGTAAGATTGCCGTGCAGCAAACGCCGGGACTGCAGGTTTCCTATATCCGGCAACTGATTGCAGGCAGTCTGTTGTTGTTTTACTTCCTGGTGGTGAAGAAAGAAAAACTTCCTACAAAACAACAATTCGCCTGGCTGTTGCTGGTTTCATTTTTCATGTTTGTGATCAATAACGGATTTTCCACCTGGAGTGTGAAATACATTCCGAGCGGACTGGCAGCGCTGATCGGTGCGCTCTATCCGTTGTTTATTGTGATTATTGAGTTCATCGTATTCCGGAAACGCAATTATAAGCCGCTGACTTTTGTTGGATTGTTATTGGGATTTGGCGGAATAATGATCGTATTTTATGAAAACACCTTTCATGAACATCCGGTCGGTTATGGATTTGGAATCCTGCTTTGTTATATCGCGATGCTTTGCTGGTGTATCGGAACGATCTTTATTGCGAGAAACAAGTACCAGATGAATCCGTATTATGCTATGGGATGGCAGATGTTTATGGCCTCATTCCTCATCTTTCTGATGGCCGTTTTTACCGGAAATAACATTCCGGTTTCAACCATCAATCTTTCTTCGTGGCTTTCTATTTTTTACCTGGTCGCAGCGGGATCTATCGTTGCTTTCATTGCCTTTCTATATACCTTAAAGACCTTGCCGCCGGCCATCGCCAGTTTGTATGCCTACATAAATCCCATCGTGGCAATCATTCTCGGATCATTTATTTTTCCCGATGAAATACTCACCGTAAATGTTTTGATCGGCGCCGTGATTGCAGTTCTCGGTGTTTACCTCGTTAATTTCAGCCTGAGAAAACGGGGATAGCTCAGAAATTTTCGGATAGAAAATGCGCGTACAACTTCCGCCATTCTTCCCCTTCGCGCTGATCCGTGAGAAAATGATTGTGAAAGATGGTGATCAGTTCTCCGTTTACAGCTTTGATGACATCATAAAAACCCTGCAGTTCAACCGCGGCGGCTTGGGGACTGTCTTTTTGTTCAAATATTGAATTCGCTTCCATATAGCAAAACGGTCTAATGCGCAGGTGCGTCTGTTTTTCTGCTATCAGATCATACCAGTAAAATGGTTTTGAGGTGGAAGCCCTGAAGCCGTTGATGCTTCCGTAACCCATAGAAAAATCCTGTCGGATTCCGTTTTTGAGTAGCGAGCGGTAGGTTTCAGGAAGATTCATCCGGATGTAATGCTGCCGAGATAGGGAGATGTCTTCCTGGCTGATGGTGCGAAGGGTGGAAATTTCTTTTCGCAATATATTTTCATCCTCACCACTTTGCCAGGAAGGATGAATGCCGATGGCGTATTTTCCGGCAGTTTCCCTGATCAGCAATTTCATTCCGGAAGAAGATGGAGACAGGTTTTTATCGAATCCTTTTCGTCTTTCCGCCAATAAAAAGAAATAGACCGGATGCAGGTTATACCGTTGGTGTAATGCATCAAGCCAGGCATAAACATCGGCAGGGTCGGAAGCAGAAAAGAACAATGTTTTTGCCCGCGACGAAAAATTACTTCCGTCCATCGCCAACAAATCTTTCAGAAAACCGCCGGCATTCCGATACCATTTGTGGTGCAAAAACCGGTAGGCAATATCGATATCATAGGTGGGCGTAAACTGAAAAGAGAATTCCTCCTTTTCCTGCGATAAAAATTCAGATCGCAATATTTCCCAAAATTTCTGCATCCAGAGATCGATGAGGGGAACTTTGAGAAACTGATTTTTAAATGCGATGCTTTCGTGGTGTGAAAACCTTCCGTATTCGTCTTTTTCATGCGGAAGGTATTCTTCATACCTGCTCAAAAGAAAAAATGCGGCTGAAAAAATATCGAATGGAAAACCGCCTTCAACTTTAAAAAAGGCGGGCAGATCGTTCCATAGGAATATTTCGATCGGGAGAGATTTGCATCCCTTTTCGGTTAACAGTCCGAAGGGAACAATCTGAAAACTATCATCGATCCGTTTTGAAGAATAATTTATTTTAATCGCATCCGCATTGGAAAAGGTAGAAATTTCATCCACCAACACCGCTTTGTCTCCGAAAAGGGTTGAAACGATAAAGGAAATTCTCGGTGTAATATTTTCGGTATAAATGGCGATCACTTTTCAAACATACAAAACAGTTTGAATACAATGATCTAGCGCAATTCTTCCGAAAGCTTTAACCGTTCTGCCGTAGCGGACAGCGCTTCGTAAAACTCCGGCCCGTATTTTCTCGTGATGGCTTCCTTCAGAAAGATATAAACCGGCATTTTCAGTTTCTTTCCCAGGGTGCAGGCGGCCTTACACAAATCTTCCCGCGGTTCATAATTCAAATATTCGACTCCCGGTTCGAGCTGGCTTTTTTGAATTCTGATGGGGAAAAGGTGGCAGCTGATTGGTTTCTTCCAGTTTGTTTTTCCATCGTTGTACGCCTGTTCGAGGGCGCATTTAATGATGCCTTCCCTGGTTTTATATCCGTAGGCGCACATTTGTCCTTTAATGGTGGGCGTTACCCAGCCAAAACTCTTGTCGTACAAATATTTTCCCTGTTCTTCAATCGCCTTAATTCCTTCGGGGGTGAGATAGGGTTTAATGG
Organism: Bacteroidota bacterium; assembly: GCA_023423835.1. Classification (GTDB taxonomy): domain Bacteria; phylum Bacteroidota; class Bacteroidia; order Chitinophagales; family Chitinophagaceae; genus JAFAEW01. Next base: position 23,164 of record JAFAEW010000020.1, read on the forward strand.
TTTCGTAGTTTTCTAACAGCGCCTCAAGTTCTTCGGTTTCAAGCGGTGCGCCGGCATCACCATCTTCGCAACATCCGCCCTTGCATTTGTGCAGATCACAAACGAACTGTGCTTCTACGATCTCATCGCTGATGAGTTTATTATCTATTGCAATCAAAATCTGCGTTTTCGCAAAGGTAAAATTCTTCCGGCGATAATTTTTGTGAAAACTACACCATCAATTCTCCCATTTAAAAGTGTTGATCAGGTGCATCATGTCTTCCACAAGGAAATTGTTTACCGGTTTTAAGGAATCCTGATTGGGAGTAGTATCGAAGTATAAGGCGCCGCGAAGAAAGTTTTTGGTAGAATCGGTCAGGAAGAACTGATTTGCCGTAGCCACATTTCCCGAAACCCTGAAAAACATGCCCGAAATGCCGTTTGGAGTGTGAATGAGCGAGTCGCTGATATAGGTTGCTTTTACCGATTGTTTGTTGGTGAGTTTGAAGGCATCATTCAACAATTTATCGAGTTTATATTGACCGATAATCTTATAGCTGATATAGATTTTTCCTTTAAACTGCGGAAATTCAATATTAATCCACCAGGGATTTTCGGGTGTATCGCCAAAGAAGCTGCTGTCGCGGGCAATTTTTGCATAAACCGGATATTCAAATGAATAGGGAAATCCCGGTTCACTAAAACGGGTGTATTGTTTTTCGGGAAAATCGATCTTAAAATAGCCGGTGGGCTTTGGAACATACGGGCTGTTACACGCCACCATCAGTAAAATAGAAATCGTGGCTGCCAGGAGGAATATTTTAAATCGCATAATTTGAATTCTTTAGGACGGTTGGCCGGGACGGATAGAAATCTTTATCGTTTTCAACCTGTTTTTTTCGGTTTCAATCACCTGAAAATCGAAATCTCCCGATGTAATTACTTCATCGGGCAATGGAATCTTTCCCGCAATCTCGAGCACCAGTCCGGCGAGGGTATCGCTTTCTCCTTTTACTCCGTCGAAGGTTTCGATGGGAAGCTGCATAAACTTGCAAACGGTGCTGATGTTGGTGCTTCCCTGGAAAATGTAGTTGTAATCGTCGACCTTTTTGCTGTCTGTTTCATCTTCATCAAATTCATCCCGGATATCGCCGATCACTTCTTCCAGAATATCTTCGAGGGTTACGATTCCGCTCGTTCCTCCAAATTCATCTACCACAATTGCAAAATGAATCCGTTTCAACTGAAATTCTTTCAACAGGTCTTCTATCAGTTTATTTTCATGTACGAAATAGGCCGGCCGGATCAGTTTATGCCAGTCAAAATTGTCGTTCTCCCCAAGATAGGGCAGGAGGTCTTTCGAATGCAGCATTCCTGCAATTTCATCAAGGTCTTTCACATACACGGGCAGGCGGCTGTATTGCCAGCTTTTAATCAGATGAATCACTTGTTTGAAAGAGGCCGATCGTTCAATCCCGCTCACGTCGAGCCGGGTTTTCATAATTTGTTTTACCGTGATGTTGCTAAACTTCGCAATTCCTTTCAGAATATCCTTTTCCTTGGCGGTATTTTCGTCATCACCGGGATTTGAAATGTCGATTACATCATAGATCTCTTCCATTTTGTAAGCTCTTTCTTTCGAACCCGAAAACGACCTTTTGATCGCATCGGAATATTTCATCAGCCAGAATCCCGGACGTTTGAACAAATAAAAAACACCTTCCACCACTACGCCGAAATCTTTGGAAAACCGGATATTATTCTGCCGGGCATACATCCTTGGGAGAAACTGGCAAAGTAAGATAAGGATGATGGAAATTACCACCGCTTTTATCACGATTTCCAGCCATCCTAATTCGTATTGTTCAAACTGAATAATGCCATCGAGGAGATTATTGGCCAGCACGATGATTACGATATTGAAAAGGTTGCTGGCAATAATAAGTGCGCCCATCAGCGGTTTTGCTTCTTCCAGAAGATCAACCACCCGCTTGTAGGCAGGCTGTTGTTTCGTCTTCAGAAGATTGATGTCCTTTTGGGAAAGCGTAAAAAAAGCAACCTCCGCTCCCGCCACGATAAAGGAAAGGATGCTGAGCAAAATGAATAAAATAATAAAGACAGTCGTTGCTTGTGTATCAATCATGACCTGGTAGCCAAATATTTGGAGTTATGCTCTTGCAGTATCCTTTTCAAAGTAAGTGAATAATTATGATTTAGAACGATAAATCTTCGTCCGGATTGCCTTCCATCGGCAGATCCGAAGGATGAAAAGGTTCTGATGATGTGCCGGGGGCTGAAAGCGTATTATCGTTTCGTTTATCGAGCATAATCAGGTTATCGCCTACCACCTCGGTTGCAAATTTCTTATTGCCTTCCTTATCGTCCCAGCTTCGGGTTCTTAACCGGCCTTCCACGTAAATGAGGCTTGCCTTGTGCAGGTACTTCTGTGCCAGTTCTGCCAAACCTCTCCATAATACCACTGTGTGCCATTCGGTTTGAGAAATCAGTTTTCCCGTGCGGTCTTTATAAGTTTCGGTGGTGGCAAGCGGAAATTTAGCTACGGCGATATTTCCCTCGAGGTATTGTAGATCCGGATCCTTTCCTAAATTGCCTATCAGCATTACTCTGTTTACTCCTCTCATAATAACTTAATTTTATACGCGTATCTATATTATATCTCCATATCTGCTCTAAAATTATAAAAAAACTGTGAAATCCAAGAACATAAAAAGCTAAAAAGCAGCAGATTGTTGCAATTGTTTCAGGAATTGATTGATAAATCCGGGAAAGGCCATCGTGCCGATTTTTTCCCTTTCTACCCAGGTTCCTTTTACGAGTTCCGGCATCCTTGTGTCTGCCGGCAGATTGATGTGTATAAAATAACCTTCAATATGCTGATGGGTAAGCGTTTGCCTTTTGGCCCTTCGGATTGAATTTACCTGAAGGGATTCGGAAGGTATCTGCCAGACCGTTTGTAGATGCAACGCAATCGATCCGCTGTTCCAACCGGGATCGGAGATGGTTTCATTAAGATAAAACTCGAATAATCCCTGCCAGATATCCTTTCCTTCTCTTTTCCGCACAAAATAGCGGTTACCAGATTCGAGGATAAAATAAGTAAACCACCTCGATTTCCGCATGATCTTCTTCTCCTTTACCGGCAAAGCGTTTACTTCTGCCCGTTCAAATGCGCGGCAGATCGTTTTGAGATCACAAGAATTGCAGTCCGGCGCAGGTTTGCAAATGGTGGCGCCAAAATCCATTATCGCCTGGTTGAAGCGTCCGGGATTGGTTTTATCGAGCACCTCATCCGCGAGTTTGCGGAAATATTTTTTTCCTTCCGAAGTATCAACGGGTGTTTTGATGCCGAAGATCCGCGAAAGCACCCTCAACACATTTCCATCCACTACCGCATGCGGATGATTGAAACAAAAAGAGGCAATGGCAGCGGCGGTGTAATCGCCAATACCCTTCAACTGCAAGATATCATGGTAAGTCTCCGGAAATTTTCCGTCGAGTTGCTCAGAAATATACCGAGCCGAATAGAGGAGGTTGCGGCAGCGGCTGTAATATCCCAGACCTTCCCAAAGTTTAAAAACGGATTCATCTGCGGCTGTCGCGAGTTTTTGAACGGTAGGATATTCGGCAATAAAACGATTGTAATAATTCCATCCCTGCTCAACCCTTGTCTGTTGCAGTATTACTTCACTGATCCAGACTTTGTACGGATCTTTTTCATTTTTCCACGGCATGGCACGCACGTTCTTCTCTCTATCCCATTGCATCAATTTAGCGGTGAATGCCGTTTGTTTCATAACGGCAAAGATGTAAAACAATTAAGTTTTTTAGGGGCAAACAATATAAAAACACTGTTTATTCAGGTATACAAACATAAAATGCAGGAATTTTAAAAAAAATTTGGCTAAACACGAATTATAAAAAGAAAAATGCTTAGCTTCAAACCCTTAACGTATTGTCTGTGAATAAGTACCCTATTATGAATCATAATCATAATATTTGTGTTGCAACATTTCTAAACTTTTTAAAACAAAAGTGATCATATGAGGAAATCTGATCTTATTAACAACATTTCCGAAAAGACCGGCATTCCTAAAGTCGACGTTCTCGTAACCGTTGAAACGCTCATCAAGGAAATAAAAGAAAACATCGCCCGGGGTGAAAACATTTACATCCGCGGGTTTGGAAGTTTCATTACTAAAAAACGAGCGGCCAAAATCGGCAGAAATATTAAAAAGAATGTTGCGGTAAATATCCCGGAGCATTACGTTCCTGCCTTTAAACCTTCTAAAGAATTTGTGAATGAAGTAAAGCAAATGAATAATGATTGATACATTTGCAGCTTAATGGCTCTGTTTTGAAAAAGCAACAATTAATTCTCGCATTTTCCGGTCTCGTTTTATTACTGTTTATCTATTTTTTTGGAAATACCATTCCTCCAAAAAATCCGGAGGCGCCGCAGGCTGCCGCCGCTTCTAAACCGGTAACTGCGGAAGAGGTGATTTCCTCAGCCAAAAAGGATCTTACGGCTTCACAGTCGGCTGCGCTGGCACAGTTGGAAAACAGTGTGGTGAGAGGCGATGTAAAAGATCAGCAAATCAGAATATTTGGTCAGCTTGCAAATTTCTGGAGAGACACGCTGCACCGTCAGGATTTATATGCCTATTACCTTGGAGAGCAGGCGAAGTTGGAAAATTCAGAAAAAAATCTCAATTTTGCGGGCCGTTTGTTATTGGCTAATGTTTTGGCTGACAGGGACCCAAACCGTCAAACCTGGCTGGCAACGAACGCGAAAGAGCTGTTTGAAAGATCCCTTGAGATTGATCCTTCCAATGATTCGGCAAAAGTGAGCCTGGGAGCCTGTTATCTTTTTGGAAATATCTCCTCCACTCCGATGGAAGGTATTTTGAAGATAAAGGAAGTGGCAGAACGGGATCCGCATAATATGTATGCCTGGATGATGTTGGGATTGGGCGACATAAAAAGCGGTCAGTACGATAAAGCTATAGAAAGACTTAACAATGTGGTTGTACATGAGCCACAGAATCTTCAGGCTATATTCAATCTTGCTGAAACTTATGAACGGAAAGGGGATTATACCAATGCCATAAAATGGTACCGCGAAGCGCAGCAACTGATTGGCTTTCCGGAAGCAAAAATGGAGTTGGAAAAAAGAATTCAGGAGTTACAATCACATTAATTAACAATAAAAAATTACCAGGTATGCCTTGTGGCAAGAAAAGAAAACGTCATAAAATCGCAACACACAAACGCAAAAAGAGATTAAGAAAAAACCGTCATAAGAAAAAGAATAAATAGAATTCTTATATATGAATGCCGGAAGTACTCCTATTTCCGGCATTCAAAATCATTACTGCCATTCATACCTTCAGCAACTTTACAATTAAATATGGCAGGCCTTTGAAGTTGGAATAATTTGCGGTAGAAGATTAGAGTAGTACAATTGTAGGACAACGTCCGATTAAAAGTTGCGTTTGTGAACAAAGAACTTATTATCAATTCAGCTCCAACGGGGGTTGAAATTGCTTTATTGGAGAATAAAAAGTTGGTTGAACTCCATCATGAAAAGATCGATGCGAGTTTTGCCGTGGGCGATCTATATCTCGGAAAAGTGAAAAAACTGATTCCGGGACTGAATGCCGCCTTTGTGGATGTTGGCTTTGAAAAGGATGCCTTTCTTCACTATACCGACCTGAGTCCTTACATTAAATCTTTGCTGAAATTTACCCAGCAGAGCATGCAAAACCCTCCTTCGGCAAATGGCGATTTTTCGAAATTCACCATCGAGCCTGAAATCCTGAAGACCGGAAAAATAACCGATGTTTTGTCTGGCAAGCCGCCTCTGATGGTTCAGATTCTGAAAGAACCGATTGCGGCAAAAGGTCCGAGATTGAGCTGCGAGATTTCCCTTCCCGGACGGTATGTTGTGATTACGCCCTTCAATGATATCGTTGCGGTTTCAAAAAAGATTCATTCCTCGGAAGAAAGGAAAAGGCTGCATAAAATCATCGAATCCATCAAAGTGAAAAACTTTGGCGTGATCGTGCGAACAGCGGCTGAAGGGAAAAAGGTGTCCGAACTTCAGGAAGACCTCAACAACCTCGTTGATTCGTGGAAAGAAATCCAAAAGAACCTCTATAATGCCAAGCCTCCGGTGAAGATCATGAGCGAGCAGGATAAGACAACGAGCATGCTGCGGGATTTGCTGAACGAAGACTTCAATAAGATCATTGTAAATGATAAAAATATTTACAACGACGCCCGTGCCTATATTCAGAAAATTGCACCCGATAAGCAGGAAATCGTCACCTTCAGTCAAAATGGTACACCCATCTTTGATCAGTATGGGGTAACGAAGCAGGTGAAATCTTCATTTGGCAAAACGGTTAACCTGCCGAGTGGCGCTTACCTCATTATCGAACATACCGAAGCGCTGCACGTGGTAGACGTTAACAGCGGCTACAAGAGCGTGAGCAACAACCAGGAAGAAAATGCCCTCGAAACAAATCTCGAAGCGGCAGAGGAGATTGCAAGGCAGCTCCGGCTGCGGGATATCGGCGGTATCATCGTGGTGGATTTTATCGATATGAAACTTCCGGAAAATAAAAAGAAGGTTCAGGAAGCACTCGAAAGGTTTATGCAGCCCGACCGGGCCAAACACGCGGTCTTGCCGATCTCAAAATTCGGATTGATGCAGATTACAAGGCAAAGAATGAAGCCTGAAATGCATATCAATACCTCTGAAATCTGCCCGAGTTGTAAAGGAACGGGAAAGGTTACTTCCACCTTATTGTTGCAGGATGAAATTGAGAACAGGCTCAACTACCTGATTACCCATTCGCATCGCAATCTTACCGTTTACGTACACCCGATTGTATATTCACATCTGACCAAAGGGTTACTTTCTATCGCAAGAAAATGGCGTTGGAAATATAAAACGAAGATTGCGGTAAAGCCGAATTCGGATTATTATCTGACCGAATTTCACTTCTTCAATTCCAATAACGAAGAAATAAATATTTGATACCGGAGTTGCTTGTCAACGG
>JAFAEW010000023.1 GCA_023423835.1 Bacteroidota bacterium
TAAATGAAATTTCCCGCCTTATTACCCGTATATCCCTACAATTATTCTATCATCAACAAAAGTTCTCCCGGCTTTATTACCGCAAGTTTGTTCACGATCGACAGTGTTCGCACGTACAAATTTGAGATTGATACGAGTGCATCGTTCAATTCGCCTTTGAAGATCAAACGCCAACTCGCTTCCGCCGGCGGAATGATTGAATTTAAAGACGTTCATCTTCCGGTTGAAAATGCTACTTATTTCTGGAGGGTAGCCGCCGATTTCAGTGAAGCTTATTGGAGTACATTTTCATTCAACTATCGGCCGTCTGCGAAAGAAGGATTTGAACAAAGTTATTTCTTTCAACATACCGGATCTCAATTTTATTCCATAAAGCCCGATTCCGCTCAACGAGTGTTCGATTTTTCCTCGTCTTACAATAATCTTTTTGTACAACATTCCATCTATCCTACGAGCGGGCTTGAAGATGCCGATTTCAGTATCTTTCTAAACGGAAGCGCTATCTCCGCAAGTGCCTGTGTCGGAAGTTCCATCATCTTCAACGTTTTTGACCCCTTGACGTTTAAACCAGTCTTAAACACAACGCATCCTTATAATTCCGGTCCCGAATGCCGGCCACTTGCAAAATATAATTTTGAATACAGCACGCAGTCGGCTGCCTCGAGAAAAAACGCAATGGATTTTCTCGACAATTATGTTCAAAACGGATACTTTGTGATTGCACGCAAGTTGTATGATCTTGGAAATGCTGATTGGGCCCCAACCGTATGGGCAAAGGATACCGCAATTTATGGTAATAATAATTCCTTATACCACCGGTTGAAAGCACAAGGTACACAGATTGATTCCTTCATTTATCCGCGTACCTTTATCTTCCTCTTTAAAAAGAACGATTCAACGAGTTTTGCGCCCGTTTCGGTCTTATCTAAAGGGTTATATGACCGCATCAGTCTTTCGAGAAATATGCAGGTGTCAGACACAAGCGGAACAATCGTGTCACCGCTATTCGGGCCGGCAAAGGAATGGTCAGATGCCAATTGGCAGGCAAAGATCGTCTCAGGCAAATCGGCTGCAAACTTCAGCCTTTATGCACGTACAAAAAATGAAACAGATTCGCTAATCTATGCTTCTGACAGTTTGAACAAAACAGTAGATCTTTCTGCTCTCGATGCGAAAGCGTTTCCGTTTGTGTATTTCAGAATGGATTCCAAAGATGTTGAAAACTGTACACCCGTTCAGTTGGAGCGTTGGGGAAGCGATTTTATTCCGGTTCCGGAAGGTATGCTTGCACCGAATCTCGGTGCCGATATCAAAGATTCATTTGTATTTAAACACGATATAAATGTTGCTTACGATACGATTGGCGGATTTGTTTCCTTTAAAAATATCAGCGATCAGGATTTCGAACCGTTGAAGGTGAAGATCGTACTGTATGACGAGGAAGGTAATGCGCATATTTTTCCGGTATTAACGACGGAAGCACTGAAAGCAGGTATGGTTGTGAGGATCAACTTTAATCTTGATGTAAGTTCGTTCCGTGATGGAAAATATAATCTGATGATCGAGGTAAATCCCGATAACGATCAGCTCGAACTGTATCACTTCAATAATGTTCTTTACAAATACATCCGGATCATCAGGAAGTCGGTCCTGCCCGTGCAACTGCTCAATTTTACAGCTACAAAATCAGGAGAAAAAGTGCAGATTGCATGGCGGGTTGATAATGAAACCGACGTGAAGAACTATGATCTGCTGCATTCTGTAGATGGAAAATTCAATGTACTCGCAACGGTTCCTTCGAATGGGCAGCGAAGCAGTTTGACTGATTATAGTTATATTCATGGGCAGCCATCTTCCGGAATAAATTTTTACAAGCTTCAGGTGAATAAAAAAGACGTAACCTATTTCTATTCTGCTGTTCAGAAAGTTGAGATGTCTTTTGAAACCGTAAAAATTTCACCCAATCCCGTAATTAACCTGATGAAAGTTGCTGCACCGCCTGAGCTGGAATACAATTTGAAGATATTTGACCTGCAGGGAAAATTGGTTTATTCGCGAAAATTGAAAGGCAATCAGAATATCGATCTTTCAGGCTTCGCCGCCGGGCAGTATCTCATTCAGATTATCGATGGCGCAAGCAGCCACACGTTTAAAATTGTAAAGCAATAACGATTATCTTACATCGAAACGGTGAGCAGGAAAACAGTTTCCTCAATAGCTGTAACCGAATGCGGAATGTTTTTATGCAGAACGATCATTTTGCCTTCCGACAATTCAACGGTGCGGTCGGGTGTGGAGAAGTTCATCTTTCCTTCAAGTACCTGCACACAGATCGTTCCATTTGCGGAATGACGGGGAAGATCGCCGTTGGCATGCAACGCGATCATCAGAATCCGCACTTCGCTGCTTTTATAGATCGTTATGGCATTTCGTGCACCTTCTTTCCATTTATCTTCTTCTCTGATCATTTTTTTATAATGATTGAGATCAATGGAAACGAGGCTGGCATCCATAATTCTGTTTCCATCAGGCCGTTGAGGTGTTGATTCATTAAATTTGTTTTCCATTTTTTCCATTTGATATAATTGTACTAAAAATATCGCATTATTTTTGAAGTGCTTAAAGTGAAATTACAACTTCCTATCATCAAGCTTTTTTAAAAATGAAACAGTTGGCGCTCATGGTGGTTTTTCAATACCTTTAGAAATTCGGGAACAATAAATTTTTACAACAGAATGAATGAGAAAATACAGGCAAAAGTAGACAAATGGTTAAACGGCAATTATGACCTTGCAACGAAAGAGGAAATAAAGAAGATACGTGATGAAAACCCTGATATGCTTGCAGATGCTTTTTATCAGGATCTTTCTTTTGGAACGGGTGGACTAAGAGGAATTATGGGTGTTGGAACCAACCGTATTAATAAATACACGATTGGAATGTGTACGCAGGGATTTGCAAATTATCTTAAAAAATCTTTTTCCGGGGAGGAAATAAAAGTTGCAATTGCGCATGACAGCCGCAACAACAGCCGTTTTTTTGCCGAAACCACGGCGAATGTTTTTGCCGCCAATGGAATAAAGGTTTTCTTATTTGAATCGTTGCGTCCTACGCCCGAACTGAGCTTTACCATTCGTTATCTCGGCTGCCAGGGCGGAGTAAATTGCACCGCTTCGCATAATCCAAAAGAGTATAATGGATACAAGGCTTATTGGAATGATGGCGGACAACTCGTTCCTCCACACGACAAAGCCGTTATCAATGAAGTTGAAGCCATTCAGTCGATTGATGATGTAAAATGGGAAGGGAATAAAGAGAATATAACGCTGATCGGAAGCGATATTGATGAAGCCTATATCAAGATGGTGAAGGGATTGAGTGTGCAGCCGCAGATTATCGAGAAGCAAAAAGATCTTGGAATCGTTTACACGCCGATTCACGGAACGGGAATAAAGCTCGTTCCGCAGGTACTGAAGGAATTCGGATTTACCAACCTGTCGATTGTGGATCAGCAAAGCAGTCCCGACGGAAATTTTCCCACCGTTATCTATCCCAATCCGGAAGAAAGTGAAGCCATGGAGTTGGGATTGAAGATGGCCGGCGAAACGGATGCCGACATCTTATGTGGAACAGATCCCGATGCCGACAGAGTGGGAATTGCAGTAAAGGACGATCAGGGAAAATGGATCCTCATGAATGGCAATCAAACAGCCTTGTTGGCCTTCAGTTACATGATGGAAGCGAGAAAATCAAAAGGCATTTCGCAACCTAACGATATGGTGGTAAAAACCATCGTAACAACTGATGCGATTCATAATGTGGCCAAAAAAATGGGAGTGAAATGTTACGATGTTTTAACCGGATTTAAATGGATTGCGGAACTGATTAAAGAAAAAGAAGGAAAGGAGCACTATGTGATAGGAGGGGAGGAAAGCTTTGGGTTGATGATTGGCGACAAAGTGCGGGACAAGGATGCAGTATCTGCCGTGGCAATTCTCTGCGAAATGGCCGCTGTAGAAAAAGATAAAGGAAGAACCTTGTTTGATAAACTGATTGAGCTCTATATTGAATATGGATTTTACCATGAAAGTCTTGTAAGCATCACCAAGAAAGGTATGAAAGGGCAGGAGGAAATTGCCGCAATGATGCAACAGTACAGGGAAAATCCCCCTAAAGAGATCAATGGTATCAAGGTGAAAGAACTGCTCGACTATCAAACTCTTACCGGCAAAAATCTCGACAGTTCCGAAGAGTGGAAAATTGATCTTCCAAAAAGTAATGTCCTGCAGTTTATTTTGGAAGACGGTACCAAAATATCTGCCCGTCCATCCGGTACCGAGCCGAAGATTAAATTCTATTTCAGTGTCAATACTAAGCTTGATTCGAAGGAAAATTATTATCAAAAACTCGAGGAGTTAAAACAAAAAATTGAAGCAATAATCCAAGCAATGCAGTTGAAATAACTGTACCGGCTATCCTTAAATAAATCCTGCGTTTCCACCTTTTATTCGACCTAAAAAATTTAGATTTGCAGGTCAATGAGAAGGGTAGAAGATTCATATCGGCATAAAGGATTGAGGCATCAGTTGGTGAAATTGCTGCGCACCAAAGGCATCGGAGATGAAGCGGTATTGGACGCAATTGACCGGATTCCGAGACATTTTTTTCTTGATTCAGGATTTGATCAGATCGCGTACGAAGACCGCGCTTTTCCAATCGGTGAAGGACAAACGATCTCGCAACCTTACACAGTAGCTTATCAAACCCAGCTATTAGAAATAAAGCCGCACGATAAAGTCCTCGAGATTGGAACCGGAAGCGTTTATCAGGCTTCGGTTTTAGCTGAAATGGGAGCGCGGGTTTATACGATTGAGCGGCAAAGGAAACTTTATGAACAAAACCGGAATTTCGTGCTGAAATCAAAATATCCGAATATCAAGTTTTTTTATGGAGATGGATTTGAAGGCCTGCCTGCCTATGCGCCCTTCGACAAAATCATCATTACCGCCGCGGCTCCCTTCATTCCCCCCAAACTTGTTGATCAGCTTAAGCCAAAAGGAATAATGGTTTTACCGTTGGATGATAATGACCGGCAACGCATGCTGAAGCTCACTAAAAACGAGGATGGAAGTGTGTCGGAGGAATATTATGATTACTTCAGCTTTGTTCCAATGCTAAGCGGAAAGAGCGGTTAGCCTCTCCAACTGCATCATCCCAGTATTAGATTTTCCAGACGCTTCAATACGACAACAATTTTTCCAACCGTTGCTTCACTTTTTCGGCAGAGGGCAACATGGCTGCCTCCAACACGAGATTGATGGGCACGGCGGGCAGATTTAATGCTCCCAATACTTCCACCGGAGCATCAAGCGACGTGAAACAGTTCTTGTTAATCCGGTAAGCCAGCGCTTCTGCAAAAGAATTGTTTTGCTGTTCTTCAGTTACCACCAGGCATTTTCCATGCCTTCTGACTGTTGCAAAAACAAGTTCTTCATCAAGCGGGAATAATGTTCGCAGATCAACAACTTCAACCTTTCCGCCGAATTCCCTGGCTGCCGCCTTCGACCAATAAACGCCCATTCCATATGTAATGATGCAGGCCGATTCTCCGCTTTCAACAAAGCTGTCATCTGCCTTTACAACTACATTTCCCTTCCCGAAGGGCAGAATATAGTCTTCGGCCGGCTCTACCATTTTGGCGTCTTCCGTACCCGGTACTTTACTCCAGTAAAGACCCTTATGCTCGAGCATGACCACGGGATTAGGATCATAAAATGCGGCTTTCACCAGCCCTTTTATATCTGCAACATTGGATGGATAGGCCACTTTAATGCCCTTGATCGTGAGCAAGGTAGATTCGATACTTCCGCTGTGGTAAGGACCACCGCCACCGTATGCCCCAATCGGAACCCTTAAGATCATCGATATCGGATATTTTCCGCCTGACAGATAGCAGGATTTTGAAATTTCTGTTACCAACTGGTTGAAGGCGGGATAAATGTAATCGGCAAACTGAACTTCCACGATCGGTTTTAACCCAAGCGCGGAGAGGCCGATCGTGCTTCCTACAATATAAGCCTCCTGGATGGCGGTATTGAAAACACGATCGTCTCCGAATTTCTCCGCCAGGGTTGCAGCCTCCCTGAAAACACCACCGAGGCGGCGTCCCACGTCCTGTCCGTAAAACAGGCATTCCGGATGTTTTTGCATCAGCTCTTCCACCGCATGCAGGGCAGCATCCACCATCATTACTTTTTCACCGGTAGAACGGCTTCTTGCTCCTTTTTCTTCTTTTACAGGACTATCGGCAAATACATGGTCAGCTACAGTGGAGGGATCAGGTTCAGGCATAGCGACAGCAGTTTCGAACGCCTTCTGAGCCTTTTGGCGGGCCTGCTCAGCTATTTCCTCCAATTCAGATTCGCTGAATCCGTTTTCAAGAAGCTGTTGCCGCATCTTTGTATATGGATCCCGCTCGCTGTGAGCCAGGAGGTCGGCTTCGGAGCGATAAAATTCTTTCCGGACACCGCTTGTATGATGACCGAGCAGAGGCACTTTCGCATGCACCAAAACCGGCTTTCTTTCTGTTCGCACATACCCGATTGCTTCCTGCATTACCGCGAATGCGGCGAGAAAATCGCTGCCGTCTACTTTTAGACGATGCATTCCTTTGAATCCTGCGACAAATTCAAACGCATCCATTGCCCGTGCTTCACCAGCCGACACGCTGATTCCCCAATCATTATCCTGAACGAGGTAAATGACAGGCAGTTGCTTTAATACCGCGAATTGAAAAGCTTCACTTACTTCACCTTCAGTAACGCTGTTATCGCCAAGGCTACACACCACAACAGGATTTTCGCCATTTGGTCCTTTTCTTAAATCCATGTTCCGCTGCTCGAGATATTGAATTCCCTGCGCCAATCCGGTAGTTGGGATCGCCTGCATTCCGGTTGCACTGCTTTGATGGATGATTTGCGGCTTGTTTTTGTCCCGACTGCTCGGGTGACAATAATAGGATCGACCGTTGGAAAACGGGTCTCCTGCCTTTGCCAGAAGTTGCAGCATGATCTCTTCCGGTTGAAATCCAATGGACAATAAAATGCTGTCGTCACGGTAATAAGGACTCACAAAGTCGCAGGGCAAAAGCTGAAGACCGGTAGCAAGTTGAATGGCTTCATGGCCTTTTGAAGTGGAATGTACGTATTTACAAATTTGTCGGTTATTATCGTAGATATCTGCAAGGCTGCGGGCAGTATTAATCAATCGCCAGGCAGTAGAGAGAATAGTTTTGTCAAGCATGGCGCAAATATCCAATTTCTCATCAATAAAAGAAAGCTTGACAGCCCAAAGTTGTTGATTTACTTGATCGTAAGCGAGAACATTTCGTTATTTTCAAGATAGCCGGTCAGAACGTCGCCAACCGTACATTCACCAACTCCGGAAGGAGTGCCTGTGAAAATAACATCACCGATATTTAAGGCAAAGTATTTTGAAATATTTGCAATGATTTTTTTCAGGGGGAAAAGCATTTTATCGCTTCGTCCCTCCTGAACGGTTTTGCCGTTGAGGTCGAGAGAAAAATGCAACGTCTTGTTCGGGGAGGGAAGATCCTGCCATTCTCCTACAACTGCCGAATGATCCCACGCCTTTGCTTTTTCCCAGGGAAGGCCTTTTGCTTTCAGATCTGCCTGCAGATCACGGGCGGTAAAATCAATCCCCACGGTAACCGCATTGACGTAATCAGCAGCGGCAAACTCGGGAATGTATTTTCCATTTTTTGAAACCCTGAATACAAGTTCACATTCGTAATGTAATTCATTCGTAAACTCGGGATAATAAAAGGATGTGTTCTTGACAAGCAGGGCGCTTTTCGGCTTAATGAAAATTACAGGTTCATCAGGTATTTTATTGTCTAATTCTTTTACATGATCAATGTAATTGCGACCAACGCAAAAAATTTTCATAATGGGAAATTTCAGATGAAAAACTACGAAAATTAATATTACCGGATAATAATAAGTTGATTATTTATATGAATATTTTGTTATTTATTAGGTTCATTGCCCTTTCTATACCCAGGGTAGCAAAATTTTCAATTGTTTCCACCGATCCGAAAATCTTGGTCCGGATCAGGGGTACTTCTTCTTCTTTCCACTTACTCAAAACGAATGCCACTTGCATTCCTTTCGGATAATCATTTCCGATTCCAAAGCGCAATTTCGGATACTTATCACTTCCAAGCGTTGCCTCGATATTGGAAAGGCCGTTATGTCCGCCACTACTGCCCGACGGCCTCAATCTAAGCCGGGTTACCGGAAGGGCAAGATCATCTACTATTGTTAAAGTTCTTTCGAGCGGGATTTTCTCCTTATCCATCCAGTATTTAAAGGCCTTTCCACTCAGATTCATGTAGGTAGTTGGGAGGATGCATACAAATGTTCTTCCTTTCCATTTCACCTCTGCCACTTCGGCTAAGCGCTCGGTTTTGAACACGCCATTGTTTTTCGCCACAAATTCATAAACGACATCAAAGCCGATATTGTGGCGTGTATGGGCGTATTCAGATCCGATATTTCCAAGGCCTACGATCAAAAATTTTGACATGACTCTGCTTTTTTCTGACTTTTCATAAAAAAACCCTGTACCAGAAGTACAGGGTTGGCAAAATCGAGTTGTAAATTATTTCTTTTTGCCGGTTGCAGCTGCTGCTGATTCTTCCTGTCTTAACTGTCTTGTTAAAACGACGCTGGCAACGGGAATTCTGGGAGAATTTAAAACTTCCATGTTGTCGGTTTTAATATCCTGAACCCTGATATTTCCATTAAGCTGAAGACCGGTGATGTCCACTTCGATATTTTCCTGTAAAAATCTCGGATAGGTTTTAACCTTCAGCGCTTTCATCTTCAATTCAAGCTTTCCACCTGCTTTCACACCTTCTGAAGTTCCGGTAAATTTTAACGGAAGGGTAGCCACAACTTTTTTATCCTCCACGAGTTCTAAAAGATCGATGTGGATGAGAGAATCGCTCACTTTGTCAAACTGCAGGTCTTTCATAATGCACCTGTAAGTTTTACCATCAAGGTTTACTTCTACCAATTGAAATTCGGGCGTGTAAACCAATGACTTTAAAGATTTAGCAGGCGTTTGAAAATTAACCTCTGCTGCTCCGCCATAAATTACACCCGGCACGAGTTCCTGAGAGCGAAGTTGA
>JAFAEW010000046.1 GCA_023423835.1 Bacteroidota bacterium
GTATAGATATGCTCAGCATTTAATCCGGTGGCCGTACTGCCGTCTCCGAAATCCCAGGACACGTGGGTCGGCTGCGGGGAAGAGCTATTAATAAAGGAAACCGGCTCATTGATGCAGGTCTTTTCAGGCAGTAAAAAATCCGGATTAACCAGTCCTACAGAAATGGATTTTGAAACCGTGTCAATACAACCCTGATCGGTAGTTACTGTCAGTGAAACGCTATAATTTCCCAACTGCGTATAGGTATAGCGTGGATTCTTTTCTGTGGATGTAACCCCGTTTCCAAAGTCCCACAGGTAACTAACCGGAACATCCGATTTCGAAAGATTATTAAAGGTGACGAGCGTGGGCGGAGAACAAACATTTTCATAGAGGTAACTGAAATTCGCGGTTGCACCGGAATATACTTCAATAATATCTTGTTTATAAGCCGTAGATTTACAGCCGTAACTATTTTTTACCGTCAATGTAACGCCAAAAGTGTCGGATCCATAATACACATGCGAGGGCGAGGTTTCTGAGGAAATTTTTCCATCGCCAAAATCCCAAACCAATTCGCTGATTGTGCCCTCTCCCGGATCAGAGTAGTTGGTAAAATTGACCGTTAAGGGCGGACAACCGGACAGGGGAACAGCCGAAAATTCAACGGTTGGGTTTTTATACACATGAATGTAATTAACCTGTACTATTGAATCCTGCCCTGTCGCATTGCTCACAACCAGTTTAACCGTATATAATCCCGGTAATGTATATATGGTGGATGGATTCTGAACGTAGGAGATGGTACCGTTTCCCAGATCCCATTTCCATGAAGTAGGGCCTCCTTTTGTCTGATCTTTAAACCTTACATAAAGCGGACTGCAACCTTCGGTGGTATCTGAGGTAAAACCAGGCCGTAACTGCGCGTTTGAACAAAAGGATATTGTTAAGAACAGAACCAAATATGTTAGCTTCAGCAAAAGTTTCAATATGTTAATTTTATAAAGAATCAATTGGCAAACACCTTGCCTTTTTCATTTTGAGAAGAATTATTTTTTGTGGCCGTTTAAAGACAATCCACAACCGCAGGAGGCTGACGAAAAATTCCCCAACTTTTTGAATTTCACCACCTCACAGGCCTCCCGGACATTCCCGGCGTCCATAAAAACCGTTTTAAAAAGGCTGGAGATGTTTTTCATTGATGGTGGCAACTGAATTGTACAGTATAAACTGAACCATTCATAAAACGATGACGATGAAAAATTATTTTTCTTTACTGGCGGTATTTATTCTGATTGCCCTTGCCGCCTGTACAAATCAAACAGAAACGAAGAATGTCAATGATACGACGGTTATTGAAAGTCCCGATGGCGCGGGAACCGGCACCGCACTCACAGACAGCACCTACGATCAAAAAGACTCGGCGATTCTCAGAAGTGATACTACGAGAATGACGAATTAACCGCACCGTTTTATCCCGCCCTATCTAAGTATTTGTCGATCGCCTCTCCCACTTTTACGGAAAGGTCGGTAACTCCTTTGTCCATTTCAGCCCAAGCCGTTTCATTGTCCACCTCAAAGGTGTAAAACCTGCGCTCGTTGTGATCGGGAAATTCGACCTTAAAAACGCTGTCTAATTCATTTTCTTCTGCAATTACCTTCATCCGGTTTTTGTGGCCGTCCTGATCGAGTTCGATCCAAAAGATTCTGTTTTCCATCAGTTGTAAATTTGTTGTTCGTTTGTGTAATAGGTTTTCCGGAATTTCACATCGGTACGTAGTATGGGCACTCCCCTCGCTTTCCTTTTTGGCTGGATGGTGAATCTTAGGATGGGTCTTCAAAATTTCTTTCTCCGCCCATGCCAACACCTTGCCAGCAACGTCCGGTCCATGAAGCTGTTTCGACACTTTTACAAAAATTTCCTTCGCTTTTTTATTGCCAAAAAGCCTGTTCAAATTCTTGCTGACTTTGAGGTCAGCTACTTCCGGCATGTCGCAGATTTTTCCGTATCAAAAGTAAAACTCCTTTTTAACCAATTGAAAGGATTTTCGAAAGCAGACTGCTACCATCTTCTTTTCCGTTACAATTACAAAAAACCCTGCCATTCCTGCATCGCTGAGTTATTCATTTTCTTCCGGCCTTACAACAACTCTTTCAGTTACCTATCTTTACAGTAAAAATTATTCAATGCTTAAAGTTGGCGTTTTTGGAGCGGGTCATCTGGGAAAATTTCATATAAATAACTGGAAAGAAATTGAAGAAGTGGTGCTGACCGGGTTTTACGATCCCAATGATACCACGGCGCAGGCGGTGGAGGAAAAACTGGGGTTGAAAAGATTTCCGGATGTGGCCAGTCTGTTAAATGAGATTGATATTGCGGACATCGTGGCACCCACGACTGCCCATTTTGAGTTGTGCGAAGCGGCGATCCGGAAAGGCAAACACGTCTTCATTGAAAAACCTCTCGCCAACACAGTAGATGAAGCAAAAAAGATCGTTCAAATGGGAAAGGAAGCAGGGGTAAAAATACAGGTTGGACACGTTGAACGGTTCAATCCGGCCTACCTTGCTTTAAAAGACCTTCAACTCGATCCGATGTTTATAGAAGTGCACCGGCTGGCGCAATTCAATCCACGGGGAACGGAAGTGAGTGTGATACTCGATTTGATGATTCACGACATCGACATCATTTTAAGTCTCGTAAAAAGTAACGTGAAAAGCATTCATGCCAACGGCGTGGCGGTGATGACCGATAGCGCCGATATTGCAAACGTGCGGATAGAATTTAATAATGGCGCAGTGGCAAACCTTACGAGCAGCCGGATCAGTATGAAACGAATGCGGAAGATGCGGCTGTTTCAGAAAGATGCTTATATTGCCATTGATTTTTTAGAGAAGAAAACCGAGATTATACGGCTCGAGCAACCGGAAGACAAAGACGTTTTTACCATCGATATCGATACGCCGCACGGCATGCGTTCGATAGCGGTTATTCATCCCGACGTTCCGAGTGTAAACGCTATCAAAGAAGAGTTGCTGTCGTTTGTGAAAGCCGTTCAGCAAAACAAACCTACGGTGGTTTCTGAGATTGACGGTTTACTGGCAATGGAAGTTGCCCATAAAATTCTCGAAAAGATCAATAGTAACAAAATGAGCGCTTACCAAAACTGAATATGGCTTCTTTCAAGCCTTTACATATTATCGTTTATGTTATCAGTGATGCAATAACAGCACTGCTGGTATGGTGTATTATTACCGTTGAGCGGAAAAAAATGCTCGGCGAAGAGCCAAATCAACTCGATGAACTTTTTAAACAGGATCCCCGATTCATCCTACAGATGATCCTGATTGTCATTTTCTGGTTGGTCCTCTATCTGGTTGTTGGCTCCTACAACAATTCGCTCTACAAAAAGTCGAGATTAGCCGAACTTACCACCACTTTTATGGAAGCGCTGATCGGCTCCATCATCGTTTTGTTTGTGCTGTTTCTAAACGATCTGGACGGCGGAGCCGTTTATTTTTATACAACCTTCTTCAGCCTTCTGACACTTCAGTTTTCGCTTACTTTCCTTGGCCGGTGGATTTTATTGCAAATCGCAAAAAGACATATAAAGGAAGGGAAACTTTCGTTTAATACCCTCATTGTTGGCAACAGTCCGAAAGCGTATAACGCTTTTTTTGAAATTAAATCGAATGCAGACGCCAACGGTTATAACCTGATAGGATTTGTGGCAACAGAGAAATATCAGAAAAACGGTTTGGGAAAATGGCTCGATTGTCTCGGGAGCGTTGAAAACATGGAAACCATCATTAAAGAAAAAAAAGTTGAACGGGTAATAGTTGCGCTGACCCATGAAGACCAGAAATATTCAGAGGAGGTGATCAATCGACTAAGTGAAAAGGATGTGGAGGTAAAGATTGTGCCGGAAACCGCCCAGATTCTGTATGGGTCGGTAAAAACAGAAAATGTGCTTGGGGTGGTACTGATCGACATCGATACCGATCCGATGCCCGAATGGCAGCGAAACATCAAGCGGTTATTTGACGTTTCGATCTCATTTTTCGGACTGATTTTTTTGAGTCCGGTATTGTTATTTATCGCGATAAAGACGAAACTTTCCTCTACCGGAAATGTGATTTTCAAGCAGGAAAGACTCGGATACAAAGGGAAGCCTTTTGCCATCTACAAGTTCAGATCTATGTATGTCAACGCGGAAGCAAAAGGACCTGCCCTTTCGTCAGACAATGATCCGAGAATTACCCCCTGGGGACGCATCATGCGGAAATGGCGGTTAGATGAACTTCCTCAGTTGTGGAACATATTGAAAGGTGAAATGAGCTTCGTTGGTCCGCGGCCCGAACGAAAATATTATTATGATCAAATCATCCTTAAAACACCTTACTATCGCTATCTTCTGAAAGTAAAGCCGGGATTGACTTCCTGGGGAATGGTGCAGTTTGGCTATGCCTCCACCATTGATCAGATGATTGAAAGGATGAAATACGACCTGCTCTACGTTGAAAATGTTTCCCTGATGCTCGATATGAAAATCCTGATCTATTCTTTACGCATCATCTTTACCGGCCAGGGAAAGTAGGACCGCTCTCATCGCCTGGCCCCTTCCGATCTTCCTTCAGCAATCGTTGACGGGATAAAACTTCCTCGCTTTTATTTTTCTTTTGCTGTCCGGAGGCGCGTATCAAAAACTTCTCCCCATAGCTCTGTTTAATACTGTCGATGGCCTGGTAGAGCTTTATCATTTCACCCGTATCCTCAAAAAGATCGGTCTGATAGCTGCCTGCAATAAGATGGCTCAGTCTCAGACCGATTAATCTCACCTCAAGCGGTGGCTTGTACAACTTGTCAAACAATTCTCTCGCTTTTTCCTGCAATATATGATCGGAGGCGGTGTATGAAATGGTGCATTGCATACTTACCGTTTCAAAATCGCTGTACCGGATCTTCACTGCTATACAACCCGTAAGTTTCCTGCCAGAACGCAGTTCAAATGCTACCTTACCCGTCATTCGTACCAGTTCTGCATGGAGGAACTGAATATCGGCGGTATCGGCGATGAAAGTATTTTCGGTGCTGATACTCTTTTGTTCACGGTACGAACTGACAGGAGAATCATCAATTCCATTCGCCCTTTGCCATAAGTACAGCCCGCTTTTACCGAGAAGATTCGTAAGCTTTTCGTGTGGCATTGCGCTTAAGGCGGAAAGCGTTTCTATTCCCATCGACCTCAGTAAAGTCGTCGTCTTTGCACCAATCATCGGCATCTTATCTACGGGCAGCGGAGCCAGAAAGCTCTTCTCATAACCGTGTGGAATTTCGATCTGTCCATGCGGTTTTGCCTCATTGGTTGCGATCTTACTTACGAGCTTGTTTGAAGAAAGTCCATACGAAATATCAAGTCCGCTTTCCAGCTCGATCTTCTTTCTGAGAGCGGATGTAAATTTTGAACATCCAAAAAATTTATCCATTCCCGTCAGGTCGATATAAAATTCGTCGATCGAAGATTTTTCAAACAACGGCACCTCTGCGGCTATAATGTCGGTAACCAGCCTCGAGTATTTTGAAAAGCTGCTGAAATCGCCTTTCACCATAATCAATTCGGGACACAGACGTTTAGCCAGTTTCACGGGCATCGCACTTCTCACTCCAAATCGCCTTGCCTCATAACTGCAGGATGCAACGACACCTCTTTCACTGCTCCCTCCTACTGCGATGGGCTTTCCTTTCAATGAAGGGTCTTTCAATAATTCCACTCCAACGAAAAATGAATCGAGATCAAAATGTGCTATGTTTCGAACTACCGCCATGTCAAAAGTCAGGGTTCAAAATTACTAAAAACATTAGTTGCAACCC
>JAFAEW010000065.1 GCA_023423835.1 Bacteroidota bacterium
GTTATAATGGATCACAAACCTGATATCCGGCTTGTCTATGCCCATTCCAAATGCAACCGTCGCCACGATCACCTGCACCTGTTCATTTAAAAAAGCATCCTGCCTTTCGGCTCTCAATTTGCCATCAAGGCCCGCATGATAGGCTACCGCTTTAATATTATTGGCCACCAGGAGTTCTGCCAATTCCTCTGTTGTCTTGCGGTTCAGTGTATAAATGATGCCGCTTTTTCCCATATTCTGGGAAATGAAACGCACAATATTTTTTATTGTTTGATCTTTTTTAACCTTCGGTTGAATTTCGTAATACAAATTTGGCCGGTTAAAAGAAGAAATAAATACGTTTGGATCTTTCAATCCGAGGTTTTTAATGATGTCACTTTGCACCTTTGGCGTGGCAGTGGCGGTCAATGCAATCACCGGAAGGTCGGCATTGATGATATCGATCATCTCTCTCAGGCGCCGGTATTCCGGACGGAAATCATGTCCCCATTCTGAGATACAATGCGCTTCATCCACCGCGAAGAATGAAATATTCAGATCTTTGAAGAAGTCGAGGTTTTCCTGTTTTGTAAGCGTTTCCGGCGCTACATACAGCAGTTTTGTCTTTCCTGAAGTAAGATCTTCCTTCACTTCTCTGATCTGTGTTTTATTGAGACTCGAGTTGAGAAAATGCGCAACATTATCTTTTTCACTGTAGCCCCGAACGAGATCTACCTGGTTTTTCATCAGGGCAATCAGCGGACTTACCACTATCGCACAGCCTTCGCAAATTAACGCGGGCAACTGATAACAAAGGCTTTTTCCTCCGCCGGTAGGCATAATCACAAAGGTATCGTTCCCATTCAGCAGGCTATTTATTGCCGCTTCCTGTGAGTCTTTAAAATGTTCAAATCCGAAATGCTTTTTCAGGCCTCCATGGATATCGTGAGAATGCTGTTTTCCCGAAATTTTGTTTAGTTGTTTTTTAGCAGCAGGTGTCTTTTTAGCTGCAGAAGTTTTCCTTTTAGAAGTAGTTTCCATCATTTGATTATTTCCCCACAAATCGGTTATAAAATCACATAAGTTACAATTTTAACCGGAAGTTGCACCTTAAAATTTGGTAAAATCCCAACTTCGATAGTATGTGTTTTAAAAAGTGGGTTAGCGAAGTTAAATCTGAAACCGAATAATAAAAAATGCTTTGTTGTTAAAGTTTACCTTTGCCGCCATGAAAGAAAAAGTCATCAATAGCGCAATTCAGACGATACGAGCCGAAGCCCTCGCGGTTGAAAAGCTGGCAAATTATATTAATGATGAGTTTGCTGAAATCATCACTGTTCTCAAAAATTGCAAGGGCCGGATCGTGATTGCCGGCATCGGTAAGAGTGCGATTGTGGGAGAGAAGATTGTCGCCACCCTTAACTCTACCGGAACGGCAGCGCTTTTTATGCATGCGGCCGATGCCATTCACGGCGATCTGGGAATGATTCAAAAAGATGACATCGTTTTAATCATCAGTAAAAGTGGCGAAAGTCCCGAAATCAAAGTGCTCGTGTCTTTCATCAGAAGCTTCCATAATGTGATCATTGCGATGGTGGGAAATACCGCATCCTTTCTGGCAAAACAGGCTGATTATATTCTCAATACCACTATTGACAAGGAGGCTTGTCCCAACAACCTCGCACCCACGAGCAGCACAACCGTTCAAATGGTGATGGGAGATGCGATTGCGGTTTGCCTTATGGAATTGAATCAATTTTCAGATAAGGATTTTGCCCGGTATCATCCCGGTGGAAATCTTGGAAAAAAGCTTTATCTGAGGGTAAATGATATCTATATCCAAAACGAAAAGCCGGTTGTAAGGCCCGATGCTTCCCT
Source organism: Bacteroidota bacterium (assembly GCA_023423835.1). Lineage (GTDB taxonomy): Bacteria > Bacteroidota > Bacteroidia > Chitinophagales > Chitinophagaceae > JAFAEW01. The sequence goes on from JAFAEW010000065.1 coordinate 1,858, forward strand.
GAAAAAAGTGATTATCGAGATCAGCAAGGGCAGACTGGGAGCAACGGCGGTTGTTGACGAAGAAAATAAGGTGATGGGCATCATTACCGATGGCGATGTGCGTCGTATGCTTGAAACCATCGATGATCTCCGTTCCGTTACCGCGGCAGCAATCGTTACCCGCAATCCCCGGACTATTGAGAGTGGGAAACTGGCAGTGGAAGCACTGGAAATATTAAAAAAGCATGATATCAGCCAATTGATTGTGGAAGATGAAGGAGAATATAAGGGAATCATACATTTGCATGATCTAATAAGAGAAGGAATAATTTAAACATGAAGAATCATACCTACGTGGCGATACTGGCAGGAGGTATTGGAAGCCGTTTCTGGCCAAAAAGCAGAACCGTTTTCCCCAAGCAGTTTCTCGATATCTTGAATACGGGTAAGACGCTGATACAGTCAACTTTTGACCGGTATGCGTCCTTTCTGCCGAAAGAAAATATATTTGTAATAACGGCGGTTGAATACGAGGAAATGGTAAAGGTGCAGTTGCCTGATCTTCCCGATTCTAATCTGTTATCCGAACCCAGCCGTAAAAATACTGCACCCTGTGTTGCCTACATGGCATTTAAGCTGAAAAAGACCGATCCCGACGCTTCGCTGATCATTGCTCCGAGTGACCACTTTATTCTCGACGATCAGGAGTTTCAACGGGTATTGTTTGACGCCCTGAAGTTTGCGGAAAAAATGAACGCAGTAGTTACCCTGGGCATTAAACCCACTTATCCCAATACCGGATACGGATATATTCAACATGAACCGGTGGCGGCCGATGATAACATCTTCAAAGTGAAGACATTCATCGAAAAGCCAAATGTGGAACTCGCGAGGGCCTTTATTGATAGTGGCGACTTTCTCTGGAATGCCGGTATTTTCGTGTGGCAGGTCAGCGATATTTTGCAGGCATTCGAGAAGTATCAATCGGAGATGTATGAAGTTTTCGCAGCAGAACAGGCTTATTTCAATACCGATCAGGAACAGGCAGCACTCGAACGGGTTTATCCGTTGTGTACCAACATTTCTATTGATTACGCAATCATGGAAAAAGCAAACAATGTTTACGTGATTCCTGCTTCATTTGGGTGGAGTGATCTCGGCACCTGGAACAGTGCGTACGACAACCTTGAAAAAGACTATCTGGGAAATGCTGTTGCAGGAGATAATGTGATGGTAATTGATGCTACCAAATGCATGGTTTCTGCTCCGCATGATAAACTGATTGTACTACAGGGGCTTGATGACTTTATTGTCGTTGATACGGAAGAGATTCTGCTCATCTGCAAAAAAGATAAAGAACAACAGATAAAGGAATATGTGGCTGAAGTTAAGCGCAATAAAGGTGATAAATATTTATGATTTACGAATATTCGTTAGCTAAGTTTTATTTTTTTCAATGCATCAATTGCCTATTTTTACAATTTCCGACCCCCTTCAGAAGCAATAAAAAGAATTTTTTTAATGAGTCAGCTTAGAACGGTTATTACAGGCACCGGTTGTTATATTCCTCCGGATATTAAGACCAATGAGGATTTTGCTTTGCATAATTTTTATGGAGAAGATCTTAAACCCTTCGGAAAAAGTCCGCAGGAAGTGATCCGGAAATTTGAAAAAATTACGGGAATTGCAGAAAGGCGATATGCACCGATTGAAAAAACAACTTCTGAAATCGGCGCAATTGCGGCAGAACTTGCCATCACCGATGCCCGGGTTGACCGGGAAACGCTTGATCAGATAATCGTGGCCCACAATTTCGGAGATGTAATTACCAATACATTCCAAACAGACGCCGTGCCTTCACTGGCTGCGCGCATAAAACATCGGCTTGGCATCGAAAATCCCAACTGTGTTGCTTATGACCTTTTGTTTGGATGTCCGGGCTGGTTGCAGGGCGTTATTCATTCCCATGCTTTTATAAATGCCGGGATTGCAAAAAAATGCCTGGTGATCGGTGCAGAGACCTTAAGCCGCGTGATCGATGAATACGATCGCGACAGCATGATCTTTGCAGATGGGGCGGGAGCCTCGGTGCTCGAGGCCAGAGATGGTGATGGAAACAGCGGCATCATGAGTACCGCAGTTCAGTCGCACACCAATGAGGAAACCTTCTTCATCACCATGGAAAAATCTTTTTATCCGGGTGCCGATCCCAATATCCGCTACCTTAAAATGAAAGGACGAAAGGTGTATGAATATGCACTCAAACAGGTACCCGAAGCGATGAAGTTATGTCTGGATAAGGCTGGAGTTGGAATTTCTGACGTAAAGAAAATCTTCATTCATCAGGCCAATGAAAAAATGGATGAAGCCATTATAAAGGCATTATATAAGTTGTTTGAGGTGGACGATGTGCATCTCGATATTATGCCAATGAATATCCGTGAGCTTGGAAACAGTTCCGTAGCCACCATTCCAACGCTGTTTGATATGGTTTTGAAAGGAAAATATACCAACCACACACTTCAGACCGGTGATATTGTTTTGTTTGCCTCCGTTGGCGCCGGAATGAATATCAATGCGGTTTGTTACCGGATGTAATCAGTCGTTGCTTTGTTTCCGGCTTTAGTCTCCATCGGGAAAAAATCAGCAGAAGCTTTCTGATTCTCATCGCATGAAACCAATCACTGTCCGGATCTTAATTTGGTCGGTGGGATTAAATTCTGTGAGCGAATGATTCTACCCTTTTCAGCGCCTACTGTCACACCCTTCGTTTAACCGCATTTTAAGTATACGGAAGAATTGCCGCTTTTTTCGCCGCCCCGTTTCGGTCGTTTACCGACTGTTCTTACCAATTTGCCGATTACTATTTCAATTTAAATTTCAGTCATTCTATTTTCGATCTATCAAATTAAATAAACATCATGAGAGAGAATGAAAATTTTGAAAGCAGAAGTGGTTCGGGCAGACCGCTGGCGGGACTGCTGATATTGCTGGTGGGATTGGTATTGTTCGGTCAGAAACTTGACCTGTTTTTTTTACCCGACTGGGTTTTTTCCTGGCCGGTCATTTTAATCATCGTCGGATTTTTTGTTGGAATCAAAAATAATTTCGAAAGCTGGCCCTGGGCCTTGTTACTGATCCTCGGAATTGTTTTTCTGATCGATGATCAGATTCCCGAATGGAGGATCGACCGGTTTACCTGGCCGATCATCCTGATTGCCTTCGGTTTTTTGATTATGGCAAAACCATCTTCCTGCAGGAGACATCGTGTTCGCAGGCGCTTTTCAACTCCGCCGGATGGTCCGTCAACCCCATCTTCCTCCAATTTTACGGACACGAGGCCTATCGAGGAAGCACAAATTCTTTCAGAACCACAACCTGCAAGCCACCTGTTTACCGATGAGGAAGTGGTAAACGTAAATTCCGTCTTCGGCGGTTCAAAGCGAAATGTCTTCTCTAAGAATTTTAAGGGCGGTGAAGTGAACTGTTTTATGGGCGGAGCGGAAATTGATCTGAGCAAAGCCGATATCAAGGGCGTCGTTTCGCTTGAAGCAAACCAGGTGTTTGGCGGCACTAAACTTATTGTGCCTTCACACTGGTTGATAAAAAACGAGATCACAGCTGTCTTTGGTGGTGTAGATGACAAACGGCATGTGAGAGATATGACTACTGACAACTCAAAAGTATTGATCCTGAAAGGCTTTGCCTTATTTGGCGGCATCGAGATCAACAGCTACAGTTACTGATCCAAACCCTTCTTATCATAAAATTTATTAAGCTATAAAATTGATCGTTATGAATTGGTATCTGGTAAAAATCGTTTTTCGCATAATTTGTGGTGATGGTAATCATAGTCCGCAGTTTGATGAGCAACTGAGATTGATACATGCAGCCGATGAATTTCATGCATTTCAAAAAGCACGTAAGTTGGGAGAAACCGAACAGGATAACTTTTTGAATGCGGCGAATAAACCGGTACACTGGAAATTTATTGATGTTTGTGAGATCAATAAGCTCGCTGAGCTGAATGACGGCGCTGAAATGTATTCAAGAATTCATGAGGAAGAAAGCGCGGATACGTTTATAAAAGTAACACATTTAAAAGCAGCGCATCTGCTTGAAAACAGCATGCAGCATTCTGCTCAACTGAATTAATAAGTTTCATTGAAAAGTTTTCTTCAAAATACAACCTTCCGCATTGCATTTGGTGCCTGGTGGTTTTCCTGGATCGAACTGCAGGCAATCGTTTCCACACGCTTTGGCCTCCCATTTTCGGTAGCCATCATTGACAGTGCAGTCAGCAATCTTCTCATCGCAGGATGTTGCCTGTTGCTCGCTTTCAATATGCAGTATTATTTACCCCGCAAAGAGCGTTACTGGTATATTCTGGTTGTGAGTCTGGTGACCGGTGCCATCTGCTATTTTCTATCGAGGCTCATACTTCAAAATCTGTTATCGTCAAACCCCGGTTTTACCGATTTCTTTCATAATTCCGCTTTGATCAGGTTCAGTTTCGCTTTCTTGCAACTCGCCTGCATGGCTATGATCAGTATGGTTTGGAACGCCCAAAAGGAACAGGAAATAATGATGCAGCGCAAGAATGAAGCGGAAAAAATGGCAAAGGATTCTGAACTGTTTAGATTGAGACAACAGTTGCAACCGCACTTTTTATTCAACAGTTTAAACAGTATCAGCGCCTTAACGGGTTCGCAACCCCAAAAAGCGCGGGAAATGATTCAGCAGCTGAGTGACTTTTTGAGGGGAACATTGAAGAAGGATGAATCTGAATGTGCCACGCTGGAGGAAGAGCTTCAAAATCTGGAGCTCTATCTTGAAATTGAAAAGGTAAGGTTCGGATACCGGCTGAAAACAAACATTGAGAGCGATGACAGCGTATTGAAAATGAAGGTGCCGCCTTTGCTTCTGCAACCGGTTGTTGAAAATGCGATCAAATTCGGTCTCTACGATACCATCGGGGAAGTTTGTATTTCGGTAGTGGCAAGGTCTTCAGAAAAGGAACTCACGATTACCGTTAATAATCCATATGATCCGGAAACTGCCGCTCCCGCTAATGGAACCGGTTTTGGATTAAACTTTATAAAACGACGTTTGTTTTTATTGTATGGCAGAGACGACCTGATGGATTGCAGGTTGCAGGATAACATTTTTTCAATTACCATCACAATTCCACAAATAAATGAAGGCCATTATAATTGATGATGAACCTCTGGCGAGAAGCCTGATCAAAGAATATCTCCAAAATTACCCTTCCATTGAAGTGGTAAAAGAATGTTCGGATGGATTTGAGGGCGTAAAAGCGATTACTGAGCTCGAACCTGATTTGATCTTTCTCGATATTCAAATGCCGAAAATCAACGGATTTGAAATGCTCGAACTGATTGATCATGAACCTGAGATAATCTTTACGACGGCCTTCGAAAACTACGCTATAAAAGCTTTTGAAAGCAACGCCCTCGACTATTTATTAAAACCCTTCAGCAGGGAAAGATTTGATAAGGCAATACAAAAGATGCTGCAAAAAGAGAAAAAGGAACCGGTGGAAGGTAAGCTTGAAAACCTCTCCTCCGTTTTTACCAATAACCATCGCATTGTTGTAAAGGATAACGGTATGATCAAGATTATTCCCGTCCAGAAAGTCATTTATCTTGAAGCAGCGGATGACTATGTGAAGATCCATACCGCAGATGGAAAATATCTGAAAAATAAAACGATGTCTTTTTTTGAAAACAGTTTAAAGTCGTTTCATTTTGCCCGTGTCCATCGGTCATTTATCATAAATACTCAATTTATTAACCGGATAGATCCGTACGAAAAGGAAGGCCATCTTGCGTTGTTGACGAATGGAGCCAAAATTCCCGTAAGTAAAACAGGTTATGCAAAGCTGAAAGAAGTTTTGGGAATCTAAGTTTGCGGCGCAGACTAATGTCAAAAAAAACCGCCTTTCAAAGGCGATTTTTTTTGTGGAGAATACCGGAGTCGAACCGGTGACCTTTTGCATGCCATGCAAACGCTCTAGCCAGCTGAGCTAATTCCCCATTCAGATTGCAAATGTAAAGGGCGTATGTATTGTGGCAAAAACTTTTTAAAATAAATTTCCCTCTTTCCGTTATTTCTTCCTCAGAAAAATAAAAAGGATCGAGATGACCGCAAACAAAAAAGCAATAGGAACCAATGGCAGTATTGTTTCGTGCAGCCGGGTTAGCCAACCGGTAAAGACGGCGGTGGCGAAATAAGTAATGAATACGAGCAGTTGTAATCCAATCCTTTGATTAAGGGTTTTTGGAACCGGCAGTGCGGAATTTTGATTTTCTTTCTTTTTGAACCCATTTCTCAATCCTTTTACTGCGCTCAGTCCTATACTCGTGATCGTGCCGGTAAGAAAGGTTGTCACAATTCCCGGGATATTTAAGTAGCGGATCGTGGCGCTTTGCATTCCCATTGCAACAGCCGGCAAGATGATCGACAAATAGAGAATGAAGCCGGTATTATTCTTCAATAAAAAATACCAGATGGCGGCAAAAACAACGATCAGAATACCTTCAACTGAAACGCTCAGGCGGATGAAAAACTTCCAGTTTTTATTGTTGTTTTCTACAATCAAAGATCCTGCAAAGGCACCGGCTAAAAAGCATGCCAGCGCAGTGAGGGCATGAAGGGAAGTAGCAAATTTTCCCTGTCCCAAAGACAATCCCAATACGATTGTATTCCCGGTCATGTTTGCCGTAAAAACGTGTCCCAGACCGTAGTAGCTCAACACATCTACGCTGCCCGCGATGCCCGCCATCAGCAGCAACATCAGTTCAAACCAAAACGCAGGAATATCATCGTTTCGGGAAGAATGCCTCATAATAAAATACTGTAAAACTGATACCGGATTTGTAGCTTCCAAAAGTCTTTAAATAGCCGTAAGCCCGTGAAAACAAAAGCTATCTTATTTCAATTACTTCCCTACCAGCTTTTCCACCACTTTATTGAGGGTTAATCCCTGAACGATGATTGAAAATATTACGATCATGTAACAGCCTGAAAGGATCACTTCACGATAAGGACTTTCAGGAAGCAATAATGCAAGGGCAATCGAGATTGCTCCTCTTAATCCTGCCCAGGTGAGGATAAACAAATTTGCAAAATTTCTCTTGTGCAACAGCACGTAGGCGGGGAGCGTAATGCTGACAAACCGGGCAATCAAAATGAGGATGATCGATATGAGTCCGATCGTCCAGTAATTTGCGAGAAAGGGCATTTCTACCAATTGCAATCCGATGAGTACAAAAAGCAGCGTATTAAAAATAGAATCCAGAAACTGCCACATCCTCGTCAGGTACAACCGGAGATGGGGATTGCGGTAGTTGGCATTTCCAATCATTAATCCGGCAGTTACCGCTGCCAAAGGTACGGATCCGTGAATTGCATGCGCAATCTCTGAAAGAACGAGTACGACAGAGGTAGTAATGAGAAAAACGGTTTTGAAATCCGTCGTCGTTTTCAGCAGAAGGCTGCCAAAAAATCCGGCAACATATCCAACAGCTATTCCGCCTATGACTTCGAGGGCGAAAATTCCCGCAATATCAGAAAATGGCAACGGCTTTCCCCCATTGAAGGATATGATCAGCAAGACGACAAACAAAATAATTCCCACGCCGTCATTAAAAAGCGATTCTCCTGAAATCAAAATTCTAAGCCGTTCGGGCAACCTCGTTTTTTTCAATAAAGCTTCCACAACGATCGGATCTGTGGGCGAGATTATGGAACCAAAAAGCAGGCAAACCACAAACGGTAATTCAAAATCAATGAGCTTCGAAATGAAGAACAGCAATGTACCAAAAACAGCGGTTGTGACAAATACAGCCAGCGTGCTCAGTATGAAAACGGAAATCCGTTCCTCTTTCAATTTCTTGTAGTCAAACTGAAGGGCGGCGGCAAACAACAAAATTCCCAGGAAAATATTTAAGACGGTCTCCGAAAAATTTACATTTTGTACCAGTTCGGTCACCGGTGCGGAAATGGTGGCGGTGGATTTCCCCAAAACGAGGATAATCACTGAAATGACAACCGAAATCGTAACCACACCAATCGCATCCGGCAGCCGCACAACCTTCACATTTAAATAGGAGATGAGTGCACTTATAACAAATAAGACAGTAATAACGGTAAAAACATCCATGCGGCTGAAATAATAATTTGAATTTATCAATAAAAATCAAATTTCATACCTCAGAAATGCAACAGCTCCAAACCTGGTTTAGGATCGGTCGAGCCTGATCCATTTTAACCTCAGGCTGTTGCTTACAACACTGATGCTGCTCATCGCCATTGCCAGACCCGCGATCATGGGGTTGAGTAAAAAGCCGGTAAACGGATACAGGATGCCGGCAGCAACCGGAATTCCCACAAGGTTGTAAATGAAAGCCCAGAACAGATTTTGTTTGATCGTTTTCACCGTTTGTTTTGATAGTTGAATCGCCTGCGGAACTTTAAGGAGATCGGAGGAAATGATGGTCATGTTGGCAACTTCCATTGCAATATCGCTTCCTTTGCCCATCGCAATGCTAACATTGGCCTTCGCCAGCGCATGGCTGTCATTGATTCCATCGCCTACCATGGCAACCACCTTTCCTTCTTTTTGTAATTGCTCCACAACTTCGCCTTTTTCAACCGGCGATAGCCCTGCTTTAAAATGGCTTATTCCCGACTGTTGTGCAATTGCAGAGGCCGTTTCTCTATTGTCGCCGGTTAACATATATACCTCAATGCCTGATTCTTTCAATTGTTGAACAGCAGTGGCCGATGTCGGTTTTATTTTGTCGGCAATGGCGATAGCGGCTAATAGTTTTCTGCTATCGGAGAAATAAATTACGGTCTTTGCAAGCTTCAGCCATTCGCCGATCCTAAGGTTTAAGACCGCGGGTATTTCAATTGAATTAATTTCCATCCATCTTTCATTTCCGGCCCTGAAGATTTCACCCTTATATTCAGCCTGAATGCCTTTACCGGTAATGCTTTCAAAGTTTTCTACCGCAACAGCTTCTTCGTCTTTAAAATAGCGCACGATGGCCGTTGCGAGTGGATGTTCGGACTGTTTTTCCATCGCGGTTAAAACCGGCAAAAACGCTTTTCCGTCCGCATGAAAGACTACATCTGTAACCTCCGGTTTTCCTTCCGTTATCGTTCCGGTCTTGTCGAGTATTAATGCGTTAATTTTCTTTGCGGATTCAAGGCTTTCAGCATCCTTGATAAGAATCCCGTTTTCGGCGCCTTTTCCGATTCCTGCCATAAGAGCGGTGGGCGTCGCAAGGCCGAGGGCACAGGGACACGCAATTACCAAAACGGTAATCAGTGCGAGAAGGGCATGCGTGAGCGCATTGTCCTGTCCGAAAATCATCCACAAAACAAAACTCAAGATTGCGATCCCCATCACCACGGGAACAAAAATTCCGGCAATTTTATCAACGAGTTTTTGCACCGGCGCCCGGCTTCCCTGTGCTTCCTGCACCATCCTGATGATGTGGGCCAGAATGGTTTCGCTCCCTACCTGCTGCGCTTCTATGGTAAAACTTCCTTTCTGGTTGATGGTTCCGGCGAATACTTTGTCGCCTTTGATCTTTCTTACCGCGATAGGCTCACCGTTCAACATGCTTTCATCAACAAATGAACTTCCCCCGGTCAGCAGGCCGTCAACTGGAATCCTTTCCCCCGGTTTAACCAGTAACAAATCGCCTTTCGAAACTGCTTGAACCGGCACCACTTCTTTTTCGCCCTCTCTTATCATGGTAACCGTAGAAGGCTGCATTCCCATCAACTTTTTTATAGCCGAGGAAGTTTTGCCTTTCGCGCCTTCTTCCAGTAATTTACCCAATAGAATAAAACCGATAATTACAGCTGCAGCTTCATAATAAACATGCGGCTCCAATCCCCGGTTTAAAAAGAATTGCGGAAAAAATGTGTTGAAAAGGCTGAAAAGATAGGCAACGCCCGTGCTAAGTGCAACGAGCGTATCCATATTTGCTTTTCCGAATTTTGCCTGTTTAACCGCCCCGCTGAAAAACTGTCTTCCGAAAATGAAAATAACCGGGGTTGAGAGGATCAGCATGATGTAATTGGCAAACTTCATCTGCATAAAAAACATCCCGATGATAACAACAGGTAACGACAAAACCAGCGCGCCGATCGTTTTCCGTTTCAACTGTTTAAAGTGCTGCTGCTGCGACTGTTCAAGCCTTTCCTTTACATCCGTTTCATCTTCAATAAGCAGATCGTAACCGATACTTTGCAATACTGACTTCAGCGTTTCCGGTTTAATGACAGCGGGATCATAATTGACGATGGCTTGTTCATTCGCATAATTTACCGATACGTTTTTTACCCCGGGTTGACTTTCCAGCATGGACTGTGCACTCACCGCACAGGAGGCGCAGGACATGTTAAGGACCGGAAATGATTTTTTAATTGTATGTGAAGCGGATAATGTGTTTGTTCCCATGACGCGAAGTTCGGAAAGATTGAAAAGTCAAGGGTGCACTATCATGGGTAAGTTGTACAGTTATTCGCCTATTGCATCAAGTGAACGGCGGTGTGAAGCACCGATCGCCTTAAATTTGGTGGGCGTCATTCCCGTTATTTTCCTGAATTGATTTGATAGATGTTGCGTGCTGCTGTATCCAAGATCAATGGCGATCTGGCCCAGGGAAAGCTCATTGTAGATAAGCAGTTCCTTCACTTTTTCAATTTTTTGAAGAATGAAATACTGCTCGATCGTAATGCCCTCCACTTCTGAAAATAATTTGCTGATGGTTGAATAATCCTTGAAGAGGTGTTCTGATAAGTACTTGCTGATACTGAAATGTTCTTCGATGTTTTGGGAATTGGTTTTGGCGGTCAGAAGATTTTTTATTTTTTCGATCTGCTGCTTTTTCTGATCGTCGAGTAATTCAAATCCCTGCAACTCGAGGTCTTTAGCTAATCTTTCGAGTTTTTGTGCGTTTGCTTCTTGTTTCAGTTCCACCTCTCCGAGGTGAATATAATTTGCTTTCAATGCATTTTTCTGAAGGATATTTTCAACTGCCTGAACGCATCTCGGGCAAACCATATTTTTAATTATTAGTTTCATGATGTTTTTTTTCACAGGAAAATCTCCCACAAATTTAGCGTACAACTTTTCGTTTTGTATATTTAGTCTTCATTTCAATAAAATTTCGCGTTATGAAGAAATGTTTTTCCTTTTTTGTATTTCTCTTTTTAGTGGCCAACGTTTTCGCACAAAATGAAGATAGCGTGTGGTTTGTTAATAATTATTATAAAAAAGAAGTTTACATTCCTATGAGGGATGGGGTTAAACTATTTACCTCGCTTTACATTCCAAAAGATACGGTGGAGTCGCATCCCTTTCTGATGACGAGAACGCCCTATTCCTGCAATCCCTATGGGGAAGACAAGTTCACACCCCTTTGGCGTTCTTACCGGATGAAGTATGCAAAAGATAAGATCATTATCGTTTCTCAGGATGTAAGAGGAAAGTTTATGAGTGAGGGAAATTTTGTAGATGTTCGGCCATTCATCAAGAATAAAAAGGGAAAGGAAATTGATGAAGCAAGTGACACTTATGATACCGTGGACTGGCTGGTAAAAAATATTAAACACAATAACGGAAAAGTAGGTGTTTTCGGTATTTCATATCCCGGATTTTACAGTACAGAAGCGGCGTTGAGCGGCCATCCTGCAGTGGTAGCGGTTAGTCCGCAGGCGCCGGTTACCGATTGGTTTATGGGCGATGACTTTCATCATAAAGGCGCATTTTTTCTGATGGATGGATTTTCATTTTATCCAACTTTCGGCGCGCCGCGGCCTCAACCGACAACTCGGTGGACACCGGGCTTCAGTTTTAAATCCGATGATAACTATAATGCCTATTTAAAAACCGGTGCTTTGAAAAACTTTATGAAACTGACCGGCGACAGCATTGCTTTCTGGAAAGAACTTTACCAGCATCCAAACTATGACCAATGGTGGCAGGAAAGGAATGCAAGGGTAGGATTGTATAATGTAAAACCGGCTATGTTGTGGGTGGGAGGACTCTTTGATGCGGAAGATCTTTTCGGAGCCTGGAACGCCTATAAAGCCTGTGAAAAGCAAAGTCCGCAAACCAGCAGTAAGATTGTGATGGGACCGTGGTATCACGGACAATGGGCTTCTGATAACGGAAACTATCTCGGCAACGTACGGTTTGAAAGCAATACAAGTGAATATTATCAGACAAACTTTGAAATTCCGTTCTTTGAATATCACCTATTGGGAAAGCCCGATCCGGATCTTCCCGAAGCCAATATATTCTTTACGGGTGAAAATAACTGGAAAAGCTTTCCTGTCTGGCCTCCTTCAAACAGCAGTGAGCAATCACTCTATCTGAGAGACAGCGGAAAACTGACGCTCAATGAAAAGCCGGGGGCTAAGGAAGGATCGTCAACCTACACTAGTGATCCCGCCCATCCGGTGCCATACACTTCTGAAATTCATTTCAGAAGAACCCGCGAATACATGGATGACGATCAGCGGTTTGCATCCAGAAGGCCGGACGTGCTGACTTTTGAAACCGGCATTTTACAAGACGATCTTACGCTTGCAGGACCGGTGATTGCCGATCTGATGACTTCCATTTCCACCACCGATGCAGATTTTGTGGTAAAGCTGATAGACGTTTTTCCCGATGAATTTAAGTATGATGATTCTGTGCGGGGGAATGATAATAATTATCCGATGGGTGGCTACCAGATGCTCGTGAGGGCGGAAATAATGAGAGGCAAATTCAGAAATAGTTTTGAAAAGCCACAGCCATTTGAACCGGGAAAAATTACAGAAGTAAGATGGGAACTACCCGATGTGGCGCACACCTTTCTCAAAGGACATAAGCTGATGATTCAGATTCAGAGCAGTTGGTTCCCATTGGTGGACAGAAATCCGCAGAAGTTTCTGGACATTTACCATGCAAATGATGATGACTTTCAAAAAGCAAACATCACCATTTATCACGATGCTAAAAATTCGTCGAGAATCATTCTGCCCGTAATGAAAAAGCCGGCAAAGGGATAAGCCTTTGCTGTGGTTCAGCAGTTTATGCGAATGCTTCTTCGAGGTATTCCACAGACTGCGGAATTACAAATTCCTTTTGCTTCTTTCGCTGCGAAAGGGATAACAGCAGCAATCCTGAAAACAGCGTTATTGCGGCAGCAAAAAGCATTTCATTAATATAGGGGATCATTACATATTCAATCGCGGCAACGCCTTGTATCATCAACAAAATCTCATTCAATATGATTCCGGACAGGAAGATGATGAGACCGGTTTTTGCAAGACGATTGTACACGACCATCTTTTCCAAAAATAAATATCCGAGCAGGAATATGGTGATCACTCCCAATAAAACGAGGTGTAAGTATCCGATCACGATTGGGCGGAATCCAAATGCAAGTTTACTTAAAGCGGGGATGGTAGAGCCGGCTTGTAAACACAATTTTATGGAATAAGCAACGACTGCAAGCTTCCACAGTTGAAGGCCGGTTTTTCCCTTGTAACGCGAAAAAATTCCTCTTTTTATCAATCCCCTCATAAGTAAAAAGAAGCCTGCAAATTGCATGACTACCGCAACGATTACAACCGGTAAGAAGGTATGTGCAACGGGTAGCCATAAGACCGATAAAAGGTAAGCCGGAAAGCATGCGATGAAGTTTAAACCGAGAATCAACCCTTGATGCGGAATTTCTTTTCTTTTAGTTTTCATCCAGCTGAATAACAAACCCATGCAACCGAAGAGAAACCATCCATTGTATTGAAAATGGAGGAAGAAGTAGATTGATTTTAAATAATTGCTTTCATTGATGGTGTTGGTAGCCATCATATAAGCCAGATGAAAGGGCCCGATTGACGACAACACGTTAAACATTAAGGCGGCTAAAAACCAGTAATTGGCAATCCCTGCCTGTTTTATTTTTTTTACATCCTTTCCGAATTTAACTGCAAAAGCATAACTTACAAAGATGGACAGGGTTGAAAAACAAATGGAAATAATGCCATATCCTTGCAACACGAAGCTGATGAGCATTCCGTAAGCGCAGATCAGGTTTGCCCAAAGATAAATACGGTAATTGTTGCATGCATTTTGTAGAGAAAACCGGTATAAATGAAAAACCATTAAACTCATTAAGAGCTGGCTAACCCAACCGGAAAAAGCAAAGTGTGAATGTGCATGTAATAAAAATTTTTGATCGACCAGCGGGAAAGGGAATGCAATTTTATAGCGCATCAGGCAGCCGAGGATCGAAACAACCAAAAGATTGATAAGGCTGATGCGCACCCAATTTTTTATCGATTGAGGCATAGCGATATTCTGTTTTAACCTTCAAAAAGGGTGATTATAGAATAAAGCGAAATTATGTCTCCTGGTGTCTGTAGCGATTGACGAAGTGCAGTTTTAGAAATGATTGCCGTCAGGTAAAAGCGAAAATACCGAATATACTTTTGTGCCGGATTAAAAGGAACGGTTGATGAAACCATCACATTTTAATAAAAACCAAACAATATGAAGAAAACTTTTATTCTTTTTATGATAGCAATTGCGGCCTTCAGCTGCAATTCTACCGATTCAAAAGAAGCTCCAAAAACTGCTGAAATTGAAAGAACTCCGGAAGGAAATCCGGTGTATGATCCACATCGGGGTGCCGGCAAATTTACCCATGTAGAATTATCGGAACATTTAGATGCTGCAATGGCCGCCGAAGGAAAAAAGATCTACGATGTAAAATGTTCTGCCTGTCATAAGTTGTCTGATGAAAGACTGGTTGGTCCGGGCTGGCATGGCGTTACAG
>JAFAEW010000095.1 GCA_023423835.1 Bacteroidota bacterium
ATTCATTAAAAATTTCCAGGTATTTATTATAAGACGAACCCTCAATATATTCCGAAAACAACAGGTCTTTTTGTTTTGGGGGAGGAGGAACTCCGTTGCTCACAACGTCATCAAGACTTCTGATCTGAAATTCTTTTAGCCCGTTATAGACATTAGCGAAACCGGTAAAATCTGCGGTGCCGGCCGGAAGCGGCTCGTTGGCAAAAGTGGCAGCATTATTTCCGGTTCTTGTAAATAAGACCATCGTTCCGGTGCCGTCAGCAAGGAGATTATTACCGCCATAGGTACTATTTCCACTTGCGGTAGCATTTGTGATCCGGATAAGGCAATATTCAATTGCAGGAAAAGCGTTGTTGATTTCGGCAATTGTCATCGTTCGCGGTGCTACGGTTTTACCGGTTGCCTCCGGAGCAACGGGAAGTGCATATGCAGTGAGCTGAATTCTCATCGATCCCTGATCATTCATCAAAATCCCTCCGCTCACGTTTATCACCAGTGAATCGCCGTCTAAAAATTTTGTGACGTCGGTACTGCTTCCGAAGCTTATCAGGATTCCGCTGTTGCCATCCTGTAGAACGATACAGCCGGGGGCCACATTTCGTTCTATCGCATTTGAAATTACAATTCCCTTCAGCCGCAGATTATCCAGCACGATATCAGATCCGACATGCATTTTTTTGATGGTTTCAATACTCACCACTTCGCCGTTGCCGGAGCCGCCACCCGCACATCTCGGGCCGCTAAAACGGATGTCGGAAGTATCTCTGATATAGAGCTGTTTTGTTGCTCCAAAAACCGTATAAACGGCAACGATATTTCCATTTCCATCAGGTAGATTGTGACCGGCAAATTTTGAATAGCTGCTGTTTCTTAAAATAATTTTATCGCCATTACAATTATTGATCGTGTAGTTAACAGCAGATAAGGTTAGCGTAGTGTCGGCAAAGGTTTTGGACGTATCAGAGGCAGAAAATTCAAATCTCTCCAGCACGATCAACGTGTTTTGAAAGGTTTCATTCAGGTCTTTCACGGCAACGGGTTTTGGAACGATTTGGTTATTCAGACTTCCTTTTACAATGTATTGATCCGCAAGCTTGGCCGCCACTCCGGCTACTACGGGTCTGCTTCCGGAATTATCTATGGCGCCGCCGATCTCAATCATTCCGTTATAGTCTCCCAGATACATTCCCTTCGTTTTTACATATACTTTTCTTCCAATGGGGTAACTTGTATATAAACTGAAGTCATCAATCTTTACCGACAGTCCGCCCGATTCGTCCTGAATGACGATGGATTTATAAAAATTTCCACTTTTATCGTCGGCTATTACGATTCCCGCAATAATTTTTTCTTCGGTCAGAAATTCAATGTTCCCGGGCGAATGCAGTTTCTTCAAATCCGCGATTGTAGCGTTTACCGTGATTTGCGGATCCTCATATCCGGGCGGCTGGTCGAACGTTTTGTTGCAATGAAACGACGTGAAAATCATCAACAGCCAGAAAATCCGGCAGAGGGAAGGACCGTTGATTTTTTTCATACGCCCGTACTTATCATGAGCTACAATTTCGAAGGATTTGGCTGTCATGGGGATTATTTAGGGGAATGAATTAATGGCGATAACTTAAGCTGATAAAATAGTTTAATCCGGGTGCATAAAACAGTTTGGGAGGAAACTGGTCCACGTCTTTGGTATCAAAGTCAAACCTCAATTGTTCATATCCTCCCGAAACGATGCCCTTATTATTCAAAAGGTTATTTATTCCGGCCAGGATTGAGATATAAAACGCTTTCCGGTTTTTTTGTCGCCGGAAATAATGGCTGTAGCCTCCAAAGAAATCGAGGGTGTAAGAAGGAGAGAAACTTGTTTGCCCAACGATCTTTTGCCATTCGTCACTTTTAGGATCGATGCCGGAAGTAGCAGCTACGGTTCTTCTGATCGGATTAATATCGAGCCACGATCTTCCAAAATAATTGCCAGTAAGATTGGCAAACCAATACTTCGGTGAACGGTAAGACAGGGTAGCGCTAACAGCATGATCGGGTGTTGTACCAACGTGGTAATTCTTGCTGAATATCTCCTGTTTATCTACGATCTCGGCTGTATTATCAACACTGATCGTTGCCTTCTGGCGGCTGTTGTAATAATATCTTCCGACCGCTGCAATCAACGTTCCCGAAAAATTTGGCAGTAATTTTATCTCGGCTCCCAGTTCAGTTCCGAAAGATAATTTGTCGATATTTTCAACTGCATAGTTTACAAAACTGCGATAAGATTCATGGTAAAAGGTGTAAACTTTCATCTTATCATTCATCTGGCTCAAATATCCCGTGATCCGCAATCTTGCCGAGGGTGCATTTAAGATATAACCGCCTTCGGTAATAAAAACAGTTTCCTGTTTGATATTATCCTGAAGATCATTTCTTGTTCTTATCGAAACAAACACATTGTCGTATAGTGGCGGACGGGTATAGGAAGCGGAGTGGAGATACAAATAGTTTCTTCCATCAATCTTATAGGTTATGCCACTCTTTACCGAAATCGACTGGAAAGAAAGGATGGCTGATCTTCCTTTTGAATTTTGGGGAAATAGTCCGTTGCGATTCAGGCCGGTTCTAAAATAATTCAGTAGCGAAAATTCTGTGGCGATAAAAAAATCGATCTTTCTGTAATTGAAGGCAATTTGCCACCACGCAGTAGTTTTTTGAAGATCGATTTCATAATTATAACCAAATTGATCTCCTTCTTTTATGATCCTGTTCGGCTGTTCAATATCGTATTGATAGGCGGAAGGATCATTCGGAAAATCACGTTCCGCAAACTGATTGAGGTTTACGTAAAAGTCGCCTCCCAGCAGGTCGTTCAGTTGCTGATAATTTTTGTTTTTCTGGGCAATAAAGAATGCTCCGCCCGTGAAATAGGTGTGCTCACTTAAGCGGCTGTTAATGGTAGCGTTGAAGGTCAGTTTCTGTTGATCAGTGATTCGCTCCTGCAAAACGTAGAGTGATCGTTTCCCGCTCACGCTCTTGCCGGCGATGCCATCCACCTGATTGATTGTGGCAAGGTTTTCATAGTTTGTGCGATAGAGCTCATTCCAGTTTATTTGCCGTGAAGCTTCATCGTTCATCAATAATTCCGCTACTGACTTTTTCTGGTCAGCATCTGACAAAAACGAAGGAAGGTTTCTATAATAATCGGGCCTTGGATCGGGAGCGTTGTACCAGTCGATTCCGGTTACACTTCTTTTACCTTTTAACCCGAAGGCAGAAGTAAGCAGCGTGGTAGCGGGACTTATCTTCCATTCCCAGCTTGCAATTGCAACAGGTTGATGGATATAACCGGAATTGGCATTTCGCTTTTTGCCATTTTGATAGCCCCAGGAGGGATTGTAGTAATTCGATCCGGCCAACCACTTCATTTCGGCAGTTGAACCGCTTTGCCGGCCGTTTTCTGTGGGCGCACCGAAGACCACGACCGAAAAGAGCGAACGTTTCAGTTTCTTGTCCATTCCAAAAAAATAGCTTTTGCCATTATAGTAGGTTCCTGGAATATATCCTTCGTCTGCCATCCTCACACTTCCGGAAATCGTATATGACCAGCCCTTTGCATTGGGACCGCTACTGTAAGTGGCTGTGAGGCGATGACGGTAAGAACGGTTAGAAGCGGCGTATCCCACCAATAACTGTTTGCGCTGTTTGGAAGCGCGGACATCCACATTGCTTGATACAAGCGGATCTCCGAAAGTGAAATTGTTGTTTCTTAAGCCGATCACGACTTCGCGGTTACGCATCACATCGTTTAGTCCGCCGAAGATCGGATAGGGCGTGAAGCCGTTGTCAATATTATCAATTGGAATTCCATTGATAAAAGTGGAGGAAAAATCGCCTTCGTATCCCCGCGGTTTAAACCGGACAACACCAAAGTTGAAAGCCACCGCATTTAAAAACGGGTCGCGTCCGGCAGAAAGGACAGAAGAAATATTCGAAGCCAGATCTTCAGACTCCATCTCCTCAAAACTTAGGGTAGGAATATCGTCTGCCACAGGTTCCGGAACGAGGGGCAATACGGTATCAGTCAATGGAATTGAGTCTCTGATCAATGTTTTAGAATCCTGTGCTGCGGCAATGAATGGGAGACAGATACAGGTTGAGATGAGTAGCAGTTTATCCATCTTTTAAAGGTTGTTGATCTCAAATTTATTATTTCTTTTTCTTATATTAAAATAATAATTTCAGTAAAAATTTCTAACCCTTAAAGCTTTCAAATGCTGCGCTTCATCCTCTTTCTTTCCGTTTGCTTTTTCCTCAGCCGTTCGTTTTCGCAAACAATTTATCAGGTAGCGGTAATTGGATTTTACAACCTTGAGAATTTTTATGATACCCTTGATAATCCGTTGGTTAATGACGATGACTTCACGCCGGGCGGACTCCGGAATTACAATTCTGCTGTTTATTGGAAAAAAGTTGAAAATCTTGCCCGGGTGATTGCACAAATGGGAACCGAATTCAGTCCCGATGGTCCGGCCATTCTTGGAGTAGCAGAAATTGAAAATGATACGGTTTTAAATGATCTTGTACGCCATAAATTCATCAGGCACCGGAATTATCAGATTGTACACTACGATTCAAAAGACATCAGAGGTGTGGATGTGGCGTTGTTGTACAATCCTAAATATTTTTCAGTCCTTGCCAGTCAAAAACTTTTTGTGCCCTTGCCGGAGGGAGCCAAATCTTCGATTTTTACGAGGGATGTCTTGTTTGTGAAAGGATTGTTGCTGAATGAAGAGGTACACATTTTTGTCAACCATTGGCCGAGCCGCCTGGGAGGAGAGGAGAGAAGTGCACCCGGAAGGGCTGCCGCAGCAATGGTAAACAAACGTTTTGCAGATTCCCTTCTCCACCTTGATCTGCACGCCCGGATCGTGATTATGGGCGATTTAAACGACGATCCTGTCAGTTCAAGCATTACAAAAGTTTTGAAAGCGAAGAGTAAAATAACCGAAGTAAGGGAGGGAGAGTTGTACAATCCGTGGACAGCTATGTACAAAAAGGGCATTGGCACGCTGGCTTATCGCGATGCCTGGGGATTGTTTGATCAGATCATCCTTAGCAGCGGCTGGCTAAACGAGGATCAGGACGGTTTTTTCTATAAGGAAGCCAGGATTTTTAATAAAGAATTTTTAAAGGAAGATCTTGGAAAATATAAAGGCTATCCGATGCGCACCTGGGATGGAATGAATTTCAGAGGCGGCTACAGCGACCATTTTCCAACCTATGTCGTTTTACTTAGAAGAATAAGATCGCCCTGACTACGGCTTTATTTGAATCGTGTTACTCTAAAGGCATCGACGTTTTCACCATTCCCTTTTAGGAAGCGATCATTTTTTTCCGTAAATTGTTACCCCTGTTTTTGAGGGTTGGGATTCACATAAAGTATTAACATGTCTACATTCAAATCAATAAACCCCTTTAACAACCGCATTGTTGAAACTTATCAAACGATCGGGGAGAAGGAGGTATCCAAAAAAATAAAAAAGGCTTCAGAAGCTTTCAAAGATTGGCGGAAAACGTCTTTTGATAAGCGTGCTGCATACATGTTTAATCTGGCGGAGCGTTTGGAAGCTGAAAAATCTTCTCTTGCAAACACCATCACGCTGGAGATGGGAAAGATCTTAAAAGAGTCGGAGGCCGAGATCGAAAAATCTTCCGCTTGCTGCCGTTACTATGCAGAAAATGCGGAAAAGTTTCTGCAGAACGAAAACATGCCTTCATCCGCCAGGAGAAGTTATGTGCGTTTCGATCCCATCGGCGCCATTCTCGCGATTATGCCGTGGAATTTTCCTGTCTGGCAGGTTATCCGCTTTGCTGCTCCTTACATTATGGCCGGAAACGTGGTTTTTCTAAAACACGCTCCAAATGTGTGCGGAGTGGCGCTGGCTTTAGAAAGGCTGTTTCTGGAAGCAGGATTTCCGGAAGGTGTTTTTCAGACTTTGATCATTGATGTGGATCTCGTTCCAATCATCGTTAACGACGCGGTTGTGCAGGGAATCACGCTCACGGGAAGCGAGTATGCGGGTTCGCAGGTGGCAGCCGAAGCCGGTCGTGCCATAAAAAAATCGGTCCTCGAACTGGGAGGCAGTGATGCATTTATCGTTTGTGAAGATGCCGACATTTCGAAAGCGGTAACTGCCGGCTGGCAATCGAGAATGCAAAACGCAGGTCAGAGTTGTATAGCTGCGAAGCGGTTTATCCTCATAGGATCTGTCTATGACGATTTTGTGGATGGATTTCTTGCCCAATCAAAGAAGGTGAAGTTGGGAGATCCATCAGATCCCACAACTACAATGGGCCCGATGGCGAGGATTGATCTGGCAGAAAAGCTTGAAAGGCAGTTGAAGAAATCGGTTAAAAAAGGAGGAAAAGTTTTGACGGGTGGCAACAGAAACGGATGTTTATTTGAACCTGCTATCATCACCGAAGTGAAAAAAGGAATGCCGGCATTTGAGGAAGAAACTTTTGGACCAATTGCCAATATTATCCGTGCAAAAGACCTCGATGAAGCGATCAAATTGGCAAACAGTTCGCGTTACGGGTTAGGATCTTCTTTATGGACAAAAAATATCGAACGGGCGCAGCAAATGGCAGGTCATATTGAAGCCGGATCGGTTTTCATAAATGCACTGGTAAAATCAGATCCGCGATACCCGTTCGGTGGAATAAAAAAATCCGGTTATGGCCGGGAACTTTCCTATTTCGGAATCAGAGAATTTATGAATGTGAAGACCGTGTATCTGAATGACTGATTATGGGCGGGGAGAAGTAGCAATAAAACCCGGGATAAATGAGGAGGTCTCTTTCAGATGAAAACAAACTTAGTTTACCGGTTGCTTTATTTTATGGTTTCCAACCTGCGGAAGGTTGGAAACCATAGGTAGTAGATTTATTATGGGAAAATTCCTAATTCTGCATAAGCGGTACCAACCTTATCAATAGCTACAACATAGGCAGCGGTACGCATGTCGGGGATCTCAGGATTGTTTTTCCAGCAGTTCATAATTTCGTGGGTGGCTTCGATCATCGTTTCCTCGAGTCCTGAATAAACGAGATCGACTTCACTTGGTCCATGTTCAATCTCCATTTTCTCCTGATCAGACACGGTTTTCCCGGTTTTATCTTCGATTACGCCCACCAGCCGTTTATTGAGGTTTTCGGTGAATCGTTTTTCCATTCTTCCATATCTTACGTGGCTCAGATTTTTCAGCCATTCGAAATAAGAAACCGTTACTCCGCCGGCATTCAGGTACATATCCGGGATCACGAGAACGCCTTTTTTCAGTAAGATCTCATCTGCCATTGGTGTCAGCGGACCATTTGCGGCTTCAGCCACGATCTTCGCTTTCACGCGATCGGCATTGTGCCGGTTGATCACATTCTCGAGCGCGGCTGGAATAAGCACATCGCATTCGAGTTCGAGTGCATCCATATTCTTTTCAAGATTGGTTGCACCCGGAAAATCGAGGATGCTTCCGGTTGTCTTCCGGTGTTTCAATACCGCTTCAGGATCGAGACCGTCTTCTGAATAAATCGCTCCTTCAAATTCAGCAATTGCAATCACTTTTGCTCCGCCTTCTTTAAAAAACTTGGCCGTATAAAATCCAACATTTCCCAATCCCTGAACCACAATACGTTTTCCTTTGATTCCGGTTGGCAGCCCGATTTTATCCATTTGTTCCTTAATAGAACACACTTCTCTCACGCCATAAAAAACACCCAATCCGGTTGCTTCCGTACGGCCTCTCACTCCTCCCTGCGAAACCGGTTTTCCTGTAACACAGGCAAGGGCATCGATTTCACC
The DNA here is from genome assembly GCA_023423835.1 of Bacteroidota bacterium. Classification (GTDB taxonomy): domain Bacteria; phylum Bacteroidota; class Bacteroidia; order Chitinophagales; family Chitinophagaceae; genus JAFAEW01. Next base: position 7,853 of record JAFAEW010000095.1, read on the forward strand.
GGGACGCATGCTTTCGTAGGTGTCAACGATCCACGCCATTTCCCTTGCTCCCGTACCATAGTCCGGGGCGGGAACATCAATTCCAGGTCCTATAAATCCTTTTTTTATCAATTCTGCCGTATAACGACGGGTAATCTTCTGCAATTCAAATTCACTGTAATTTCTGGGGCTGATTCTGATGCCGCCTTTTGCTCCGCCGAAAGGCACATTTACAATCGCACATTTGTAAGTCATCAGGGCGGCAAGTGCCATTACTTCATCCTGGTTAACGGCTTCGCTGAAGCGAATACCACCTTTGCAGGGTGTTTTATGCTGACTGTGTTGTACCCGGTAAGCCTCAATAACCTGAATAGATCCATCATCTCTTTTTATGGGGAAACGCATTTGATAAACTGCGTTGCAAGCTTTAATTTGTTCAAGAATTCCTGACTCCCATTTTGTTAGTTTTGCCGCCTTTTCGAAACTTTTGTTTACGCTTTCAAAGAAGCTGTACTTCTCGTCTGCCATGTTGTAATGTTTTATTTGAATATATTAAAATATCAGTACCTAAAAGTCTGACATAAAAACTTTACTAACAAATTTTTGTTATCCACCATTTTGTCGGCCATCGTTTCTTTCCAGTTTGGAAATCTTCCGGTCGAGGTTTATCAGATAGATCAAAATGCCTGCAACGATAACAACCACTACGGCCATTACAACATATATCTTACCGTTGCTGTTCATAAAATCTTCGGATTCAACCGGTGTTTGTGCAAACAGAAAAACCTGAGAAAAACAAAGGGTAAGCACGAGTGCGATCTTCTTTAAATTAAGCATGTATTGGTCTCTTTTCGGTTAATAAAGCTATCCTTATTCTTAATGTTGTAATCCATACGGCCAGCAAGGTCCATCCTATAACCGATGGCCAGAAAACAAGGCGCATCTGAGGCGAAAGATCATTGCCGTTTAATCCCGGATTTCCTTCACTGCCCAATCCGCCCGGATGTAAAGATTCTGTCATCCTTGGCAGGATCCACAGGGTTGGAAATAACATGGCGAAGGCGAAAATATTATAGACCGCACTGATCTTTGATTTCTTATCTGCATCATTCATGGATCCTCTCAAAACGAAGTATGCCATATAAATGAGCAGGGCGATGGCAGCGCCGTTTTGCTTGGGATCGCCACTCCAGGGTGATCCCCATTGGTAATTGGCCCAGATAGCGCCGGTAATAATTCCCAACACGCCTAATACCAATCCCATTCTCGCATATTCAACGGAATAGAAATCGTATTTTGGATTGGGTTTTGATAAAAATAAGATGGCATAAATGAAGGAAACAATGAACAATACCATCATTCCAAACCACATGGGAACATGGAAAAACATGTTTCTTATCGATTGCTGAAGCCGTCCGTCCAAAATGGGAATTTCAACTAAAAATCCCATCGTACACGTATATAAAAGAAATAAAACGGCCAGTAATTTCCACCACGATTGACGAAGCATATTGATGATTTTTTTGGAGGATCTGCTCCATTAAAGCTTTGCAAATTTAAAGGTATTGAATCAAATAAAACTGCAACCGGGTTAAACAAAAGATATTCGTTCAATCCTTCCAGAGAAAGGGAAATAAGATCACTGCCAATAGTATTATCAGAATGTCCAGTCCTGCAAGCAATAGGATCATTTCAAATAATCCCGCCTGCAAAACCGGGGCAAATGCGGCTTTCGAAATTTTTCCCAGGAGTAACAGCTGCGGAATG
>JAFAEW010000114.1 GCA_023423835.1 Bacteroidota bacterium
GACAAACACCATGCAAATTTTACCGTTGAGAGAAAAAACGGACCCCGCTATTTTAACATTTCCGAAGGTTTTCGTAGATGGATAAAAAGTTAGTTTTGACCTACTAACATTTTCGTACATAAATTAAACTACCATGAAACGGATATTAATTAAAGCAGTAATTTTTGCAGTAATCGGAACGGCAGCCATACCGGTTTTCGCCCAGAATAAGAATAATAACAGCAAGGTTGAATCTGAATCTGTAACCATCAGAAAAACAGGGCCTACCGATCAGAAAATGACGATTGTGATTGATGGGAATAATGTTACCGTGAATGGAATTCCGGTAGAAAATTTTAAGAGCGACAATGTAGAAGTAACGAAAGGAGCCAATGGTATGAGTGTTAGGGCACCTCTTATCAGAAATTTTTCTCAGGGAATCGAAACAAATAAAGCTTTTTTGGGCGTAATGACGGAGGCCAACGACAAGGGTGCAATGGTAAAGGATGTTACTGAGAACAGCCCCGCTGCAAAGGCAGGACTGAAAAACGATGATATCATTACGAAAGTAAACGGCGATAAGATTTCAGATGCAAACGATTTGTATAAAACAATTGGAAAGTACAAACCGGAAGATAAGGTTTCCATCACTTACCTGAGAGACGGGAAAGAAAGCCAGACAGAGGTAACGCTGGGGAAGAATGATCAGGTACGGGTGTGGGGATTTGGAAATGACGGAAATAATAGTTTCAATTTCCAGGCTCCGGACATTAGAAGCTTTCCCGACATGAGAAGTTTTCCTTTTGAGGGGTTCAGAAGAAGCGATCAGGCCCGTCTTGGTTTGCAGGTTCAGGATCTGCAGGAAGGTAAGGGTGTGAAAGTAATAGAGGTAGAATCAGGTATGCCGGGAGAAAAAACGGGTATTCAAAAAGATGATGTGATAACTGAATTGAATGGTAAAGCCATCGCAGGTGTCGATGACATAAAAGATGCCATGCGGTCGATTAATCCGGGCGATACCGTCTCAGTTACTTATGTGCGAAAAGGGAAAACCGTAACCACGAAAATCAACTTTCCAAAAAAATTGAAAACGTCTGATATTTAAACCGTCGCTCAAACTGTTAAAAAGCTTCCCATTGCGGAAGCTTTTTAATTTACTAAATGTTTTCCCCCACAGATAATTACTATAGAAATCTTTATTTTTGTAATAATAGATTTAATATTATCAAAAAGGATGAAGAAGATAGAACTGGAAATTGTTGCGCTGTCTCATAGTATTACACAAACACATTCTTATGCGGTTGTTTTAGGAGAAATCAATGGTTTAAGAAGATTGCCGATTGTTATCGGTGGCTTCGAAGCTCAGGCTATTGCGGTAGCACTCGAAAGGATGAATCCCAGCCGTCCGCTGACCCACGACCTCATGAAGAACTTTATGAATGCGTTCAATGTGGAACTGATGGAAATTGTGATTAATGATTTGCAGGAAGGCATTTTTTATTCAAAACTGGTTTGTGTAAATGAACATGAAACCGTAGAGATCGATAGCCGCACAAGCGATGCACTGGCATTGGCGGTAAGATTCGGATGCCCCATTTACACCTACGATAATATTTTGGAAAGCGCGGGAATCTTAATGGAAGACAACAACAAAAAGAAGAAATCTGAGGTCGAAGTCAGCGAAACGGATCAGGGATCGAGAGAAGAGTTGAGCAAACTGAATCTCGAAGAATTAAACAATCTGCTGAAGGAAGTGTTGGAACAGGAAGATTACATCCGTGCTATTTCAATCAGAGATGAGATCAATAAAAGAAAATAGCTCTTCGTTTTTATATTTCCCGGCTTCCTGATGATAGATTACCCCAACTGCAAGATCAATATCGGACTGAAAGTTTGCCGGAGAAGACCGGACGGTTATCATGATCTTCAAACTTTCTTTTATCCGATCGCTATCCATGATATCCTCGAAATTATTCCTGCGGGTAAGTCCGGCGAAAAGACGGTTTTAACCGTAAGCGGTTCATTAAATACGATTACAGGGGAAAATATTTGTTTGAGGGCATTTGCAGCGCTGAAAACAAAATTTCCGGAACTTCCGGCAGTACAAATGCATCTCCATAAACTTATTCCAACGGGAGCCGGGCTTGGAGGCGGAAGTGCTGACGGCACTTTTACCCTAATGATGCTAAATAGACTGTTTCATCTGCGGTTAACCGAACCGGATTTAATCTCTCTTTCGTCAGACCTTGGTAGTGACTGCCCGTTTTTTGTTTTAAATCGTCCTGCGGTTGCTGCCGGCAGGGGGGAAGATATGAACCCGGTTGTTGTTGACCTGAGTGGGTACAAATTCCTGATCATAAACCCCGGAATAGAAATCTCCACGGCCGAAGCCTTTTCCTGGGTCAAACCCGATGATGCGTTGGTCGATTTTCAGGCGGCCGTCAGCCGGCCGGTTGAAGAATGGAAAGATATCCTTGTAAACGACTTTGAAAAGCCGGTATTTGAAAGATACCCGGAAATTCAGGCGATAAAGGAAAGGCTTTACGCTAAAGGTGCGGCTTATGCAGCCCTGAGTGGTACAGGAAGTACAGTTTTCGGCCTGTTTTCTGACAAAACCTTTATTGACAACGATTGGCCGGAAGAGTATTATGTGAAAGAGGTATTACCATAAACTTTTTCTCCTCGTTTTAATTCCAAGTGCTCCCAGCAAACTTCGCGTAATGATGGATGCCGCCGTTCTTTCTACCTGCTTCACAACCGGGCTATCGAAGAAATCCGGATCATCTTTTTTCTTTTTCCCGCCTTTAGCAGCGGCTTGCGTTTCCTGATTTTTAGTGGATGCATCGTTTAGCTTTTGATCGAGAATTTCATAAGCACTTTGATTGTCGATGGTAACGTTGTATTTTCTTACGAGTTTACTTTTTGCAACAATTGAATCGATTTCGAGCTCGGTAAGAACATCCATCCGGGAATTTGGCGGCCTCATCATCGTGTGAACCAGCGGAGTTGGAATACCCTTCTCATTCAGCAGGGTTACAAATGCTTCTCCCGTTCCCAGTTGCGTCAGCAAATCTTCGGTCTTGTAAAATTCGCTCATTGGAAAGTTTTCTGCTGCCTGCTTTATGGCCTTTCTGTCAGCCGCTGTAAACGCTCTTAAAGCATGTTGAATTTTTAATCCTAATTGGGCGAGAATAGAGGCAGGGACGTCCGTCGGATTTTGCGTGCAGAAATAAATTCCGATTCCTTTTGAACGGATCAGCTTCACCACGGTTTCCAGTTGTTTTAAAAGCGCCGATGTTGCTTCCTCAAAAAGTAAGTGCGCTTCATCGATGATCATCACGAGTTTTGGCTTATCAAGGTCGCCTTCCTCCGGACAAACGGCATATAGTTCTGCTAATAATTCCAACATAAAAGTTGAAAATAATTTCGGACGGTTTTGCATATCGGTAATGCGTAAAATATTGATCATCCCTCTGCCGTCGTCATTGATCCGCATGAGATCTTCCACTTCAAAACTCGGTTCGCCAAAAAAATGATCCGCTCCCTGTTGTTGTAATTCTATGACTTTACGTAAGATCGTCCCGGTGGAAGTAGTAGATATGTTGCCGTACAATTGCATCATTTCAGACTTTCCTTCGTTGCTGATGTATTGCAATACTTTCACAAAATCCTTGAGATCCAACAAGGGCAATTTATTATCATCGCAGTATTTAAAAATCATGGCAACAATACTTCCCTGCGTGTCATTCAACCCCAATATTTTCGATAACAATACCGGACCAAATTCGGTAACCGTTGCCTTTAGTTTTACACCTTTTTCATTACTCAGGCTCAAGAATTCTACGGGATATTGTTTCGGTTTATATTCGATGTTTAGAAGTTTGCACCGGTTCATGATCGCCTCACCGGGCATGCCGGCTGCACCAATTCCGCTGAGGTCGCCTTTAATATCCATCATTATTACAGGAATACTCGCATCGCTCAGCATTTCGGCAAACACCTGCAGCGTCTTTGTTTTTCCGGTTCCGGTAGCGCCGGCAATCAGTCCATGACGGTTTAAAGTTTTAAAGGGAATATTTACGTCGGCCCCCGGCACCACTTCTTTTTCATACATCGCTGTTCCGATTTTTGCATATTCTCCTTTAAAAGAATACCCTGCCTGTACTGCCTGTAAAAAAGCTTCCTTGTTTGCCATTTCTTGATTTTTGGTTTTAAAAATGCCGGAAGAAATAAGGCTTCCCGCAATAACTTAAAATTGTTTTACGCCGATTTATTGCTTAATTGACCTGTTTAGCCAGCCATCGATAGAAATTTGGGAATTGCATTCTCCAGTATTTTTCAGAATGTTCTCCTAAAGGAAAAATGATTTCCCTCGTATCAATCGGGTTGTCTTTACTTAAGATGCCTTCTATCCTTTTCATATCTCTGACCATTGTCGCAGTTTCCTTTCCTCCGGCATAGAAAAAAATGCGGTGAAGGTCTTTCCACCTCGTTTCAGCCGCGGTTTTGTAAATTGCCGGAGCCATCCAAAGGGAGGGTGAAAAAATACCTGCAGTTCCAAAAATGTCCGGATACTTCATCAGCGCATACAATGAAATTAATCCGCCCATGCTGCTGCCGGCGATAAAGGTATTGGACGGGGCTTTTAAACTGCGGTAAGTGCTATCGATCCGCGGCTTGAGGGTATTGACCAGAAAATCAACGTATTCATTGCCTTCGCCTTTTCCGTATTGCTCATTGTCAAACGGATTATATTCTGTGAGCCGATGCGTTGCGCTGTTTTCAATTCCCACCACTATACACTCAAAATCTATTTGCTGCTGCAAGGTGTCCAGACATTCATCAATTCCCCATTCCCCGAAAGGCGCCAGCGCTTCATCAAACAAGTTTTGTCCGTCCTGCATGTATAAAACCGGATAAGATCTTTTCTGATCCTTGAAATAGCTTTTCGGAAGATAAACCCAGATTTTTCTATAGCGATTCAATTGGGGGATAAAAAATGCAGAATCCATAAGAAAAACCTGCGGGGAAGCTGTATGCACCTTTGGTTTATCGGGAAAGTCGTCGTGCCAGCCGGGAATCGAAAAGGTGAGCGTGGTGTCTGTTGACAGGTGAAATTCATGGTTGGGAATGTCTGATCCGTTAGCCGTTGTTTCCACCTTGTCCCAGCTGCCCCTCGTAAATTTGAATGCATAATCACCTTCCTTCAGATCTTTTAAAACCAAAATTTTTCTTTGCCCGTTCAACGTTTTCATTTTAAAATTCTCATCTTTCGGATCCCAAGAATTAAAACTTCCTGCCACGAAAATGGGATCCTGTTTTTGAGTGGCAACATCCGACACGATGATCCTCACACTAAACTGTGCGAAACCCGCCTGTAGTGAAAGAAAACAGATCGCAACTAAGATGGTCTTTATCATAAGCCAAAATACAAAGAAAGTTTATAAAAAACAGCCGGATGAAATAATAGATGGAGAATTTTTGTTAAGTCTTTTCCTTTCACAGCAAAGACTTTCAGCCTTTAATATATAAACTTTATTTTTACCTTTCAATCTCAATTGTTTGAAAAAGACCGTAAAAATAAGTGCATCCGTACTCTTTTTAATTTCCGCATTTGTATTACTGTTTGCCAATGTTGACGGACGATATACCCTGCCGGCGATTATTTTGATGCTCGTTCTGCTTTTCATCATCTCATTCAAATGGACCGCGCGGTTTTTGCTCACGATTTTCGCATTGATCTTATTGGTGTGGCTGCTTATTCAAACTTCTCCGGTGCAAAATTTTTTGGTTGGAAAGTTAACCCAACGATTATCAAAGGATTTAAATACCGAAGTGAACATCGGCCACGTTGATTTTTCCCTGTTTGATAAGATGGATCTCGATGGTACCCTTATCAAAGATCTTAACAAAGACACCTTACTATATGCCGGAACGCTGAAACTGCGGATTACCGACTGGTTCTTTCTGAAGGATAAGATCGATTTGAAATACATCGGTTTGGAAGACGGAAGAATAAGCATGAACCGCACAGATTCTGTTTGGAATTATCAGTTTTTGATCGATCATTTTTCCAAACCAAAAACCGATACTTCTAAAGGAAGGAAGATTGATTTCAATATTGAGAAGATTGATCTGAAAAAAGTTTCATTTATAAACAACGATGAATGGGTTGGACAAAAGATGACACTTCGCATTGGCGCGCTTTTCCTCGATGCCCAGAGATCAGAATTGGATAAAAACCGCTTCATAGCCGATTCTGTTACCCTTGACAGGCCCTCATTTACCCTCGAGGATTTTGAAGGAAAACGTCCTGAAAATCTGCGGCCGCCAAAAGTCGATACCGGCATGTATTTTAATGAAGGCGGACTGTATGTGGCAATCAACCGTATCAGAATCACCAACGGCATTTTTACAAGTCTGAAAAAGGGGGAAGTGCCCGACCCCGGATATTTCGATGGGGCATTCATCCGGGTTTCTGAAATAAACGGAACACTGAAACAGTTTAATTTTATTGAAGACACCATCAGCGCCAGAGTTGATCTTTCTGCGATTGAAAGAAGTGGTTTCAAACTGAATAAGCTGCAGGCCGATTTTAAGCTCACTCCTGAAATCATGGAGTTTAAAAATCTTGATATTAAAACATCGAAAAGCAGGATCGGCAATTACTATGCGATGCATTTTGATGATTTCAATGAGGATATGTCTGACTACATCGACAGTGTGGAAATGACTGCCCGATTCCGAAACTCCTTTGTGAGCACCGATGATATTGCTTTTTTTGCGCCCGAACTTTCTGACTGGAAGAAGGATGCAAGCATCAGCGGAAACTTCTTTGGAACGGTGTCTGCTTTTGACGTCGATAATATTTTTCTCAGAACCGGCCCCAACACCTATGCCGCAGGTGATTTTTCAATGCGCGGGCTTCCCGATATAGACGCTACACAAATAAAACTTTCCAACGCAAATCTTCAAACCAACCGCGATGAGATAGCCTTTCTTTATCCGGGCATTAAAGAAGTACAGAACCCCGATCTGAAGGCATTGGGAAATCTTCGGTTTATAGGAAATTTTTCCGGAACGATCCACGACTTCAACCTCAATGGCAATCTTTCCAGCCGTCTTGGCGGAATGAACGCAAAACTAAATCTGGTGCTTCCGCTGAAAGGCGAGCCATCTTATAATGGCGTTCTCAAAACAACGCAGTTTGCCCTCGGGAAATTCATCCATTCTGATTCTTTGGGCGCCGTCAGTTTTGATGGAAAGATCATTGGAACCAGCTTCAATCTGGATAAGGCTCGTGCGAGGTTAGACGGTACCTTTCACACCCTCGGGTTCAACGGATATACTTATCACAATCTCGTGTTTGATGCCACTATCGAGAAGAAAAAATTCAGTGGTGATTTTAAGGCGAGTGATCCCAATTTTGATTTTACTTCAAGTGCACAGATCGATTTTACCGGAAGTAAACCGAGTTTCAACGTGTTGGGTGATCTGGCGATCGCAAATTTCAAAAAACTTAACCTCACTAATAAAGATTTTCGTCTTACCGGGCTTTTCGACTTAAACTTCGTAGGTCGGAATATCGATGAATTTTTAGGCACTGCAAAGATTTTAAATGCCACCCTCTGGCATGATTCTACCCAGCTGGACTTTGACTCTCTGGCATTGAGAGCGAGTTACGACAGCATAAACAAGAAGCGGCTGACAGCCGAGAGCAACCAGTTTCAGGTGGTGATAAGGGGGCAATACAACATTCTCGACCTGCCAAATAGTTTTCAAACCTTTCTCAGCGGATATTATCCTGCTTACATCAACCGTCCGAAGGTACCTGCCAAAAACCAGGAGTTTAAGGTTGAAATAAATACACGTGATTTTGATAAATATGCGCAGGTGATCGATCAAAAACTTTCGGGACTCGATGATATGCACCTGGAAGGCGGCGTAAATACCAACTCCAAAGATTCCGGCTTTTATGTATTTGCAAACATACCGAATGCCAGCTATGATAAGTTCCGGCTTGAAAACGGCGTAATTAAAGGCTTCGGAACTTTCGACAGTTTGAAATTAACAGGAGACATGGGCAGAATCTACATCGGCGACAGCCTGTTTTTCCCCAATTCAGAATTAACGGTCACTTCTGCAAATAACGTTTCAAATCTGCATTTATCAACCCGTGCCAATGAGACCTTGAATGAGGCCGATCTGAATGCCGTTATCGTAGCACTCGATGACGGGGTAAGGATTGATTTTCTGCCTTCCTCCTTCGTACTCAACTCCAACAAATGGACCCTTGAAAAGCAAGGCGAGTTGGTTATCCGTAAACATTTTACATCTGCAAAAAATGTGGTCTTCAAACAGGGATTTCAGGAAATAACGGTAGAATCACTGAATGAAGAAGGTGGAAATACGAGTAATCTGATTGTTCAGTTGAGGAAGATAAATCTCGGCGATTTCATGCCCTTATTCACCCGCAGGCCGAGAATGGAAGGCGAAGCCAATGGGCAGATATTGCTAAAGGATTTTTATAACAATTTCAATGCAGAAGCTGAAGTTACAGCTTCCGGGTTTCGCTTGAATAATGATTCGGTGGGAGTGGTTTCCGTCAACGCTAATTATAGCAGCCTGAATGGAAAAATTTTGTTTTCCCTGCGTTCACAAAATGAAAACTATAATCTTACATCTGATGGTCTTTACGATTTGAGAGATTCCCTAAACCGGCCGTTGTTGGTGAATCTACATTTGAATAAATCCAAAATCGGCATTGTAAACGAATTTCTGGGCACTATCTTCTCCGATATCGATGGTCTCGCTACCGGCGATCTTAGCATACAGGGCGATCCGGATTCGCCGCACTTATTGGGAGAGGTATTTCTGCAAGACGCGGCACTTACTGTCAATTATACGCAGGTGCGGTACACCATTGACTCTGCTTATTTTGTATTTAAGGATGACCGCATCGATTTTGGTCGGTTTACAGTGCACGACCGGTACAATAATTCAGGCACAGTGAGGGGGATATTATACCAAACAGGATTTGACAACATGCGGTATGATTTCGATCTGGAAACTCCAAAACTCTTGCTGCTCGATACCAAGATCAAAGACAATCAGCAGTTTTACGGGAAGGCAATCGGCACTGCCACTATGAGCCTCAAAGGTGCCCAAGACAATATGCGAATGAATATTACGGCTGCGGTCAATGATACTACCCATATTTTTATTCCTACAAATGAAAGCCGCGAAAACGCAGATGCTGATTTTATAGTATTCAAGAAATATGGAAAAGAGATTGAAGCACCCCCTCTTGTTTCGGATACCAAATTGACTATTGATCTTGACCTTACAGCCACTAACCAGGCAGAAGTGGATGTTATTTTGGATGCCCTGACGGGTGATATCATCAAAGCAACGGGTAACGGCCGCATTAGGATGCACATTCCGGCTACCGGTGATATGACGATGACTGGCCGCTATAATATAGAAAGCGGAAGCTATAATTTCAATTTTCAGTCGTTTCTGCGAAAGCCATTTGACCTGATAGAAAATGCGGGAAATTATATCGAATGGAATGGCGATCCGTTTAAGGCGGATCTGAATATTGATGCAAGATATACGGCCAAAAACGTGACTTTCAGCGAACTACTCTCCAGCACAGGCTATACATTTAACGGAACCGTTCGCGGCTATCGTGGAGATGTGTATGTGATAGCTAGTTTAACCGGAAAACTTACCAATCCTCAGATAAAATTCAACTTTGGATTTCCTCCGGGAAGTTTGATAGAAAATGACAACCAGTTATTATTATTCCTCAATAAGATCCAAAGCGATGACAATGAAATGCTGAAACAGGTTACCTGGCTGATCGTTTTTGGATCCTTTGCACCTTATGGAGAACTTGGAAGTGGAGGAAATACTGTCAGAACGGCCGGATTAAACACAATTTCCCAAAAAATCACCGGTGAATTGAATAAGCTTGTGTCGAATCTTTTGACAAAAATTACGGGCGATAAAAGCCTGCAGTTTGATGTAAGTACTTCTACCTACAGCAGTTCAATTTATTACAGCAACAATGCGTCGGCGAGTAATCAGCTTGACCGCCAACAGGTAAATCTAAAGGTCAATCAAAGTATTTTAAACGGAAAGGTAATCTTCACTTTTGGTACGGGTCTCGACTTCAATATCAGCGGAAGCACGGCTTTTGAATCGGGAAATTTTCAATGGCTGCCCGATATTTCAGTGCAGATCATTCTTTCGAAAGACAGAAAGCTGCGGGCTATCATTTTCAACAAGAGCAGCCTCGACGTCACGAGTGGCATCATTGGGCGAAGAACAAGGCAGGGGGTGAGCATTTCCTACTCCTTCGATTTTCCCAGAGATACTAAGATCCCGGTTTATCTTGATACGATACCGAAACCTCATTTTCCAACTTCACCTGCTGCTCAGCAGCGGATACCCTGATTGTTCATTTGTATTGAAAAATATTGAAAGGACGGGCCACGCCCTCTAATTTCAGTACCACGACTCCATGTGGGGCAACAGAAAAACTTTTTTCTTTTTCATACGATATCTGATAATCGCGTTTTGTCCACAGATCACGCATGGTATAGCCATACCGGGTTTGCAGCCCCAGCGAATCGGGCCTGAAACTGATTGTTGATTTCTGAGTTGACCGGTTGAGCAGGACGATCGCTACCTTTCCGCTCATGGTTGATATAAGAGGTTTAGCCCAGATCTCCAATTCGCCATTATCTACTACCCTGCGTGCCTGGTAAAGAAGCGGATCCTGATTTAGGGCAATAACCTCCTTATTGGTGAGTATGCCGATTGTTTCGGCGCTCATATTCCGCAAATCGTTTCCTGCGAGAAGCGGCGAATTGAGCATACACCAAATTGAAAAGTGCGTTTTATCTTCTTCATAACTCATTCCGCGTCCCACCTGCAGCATATCCATATCATTAACATGGCCGGGAGAAGCGTACTTCCAAAGATTGGCGTTTAGATCCATTATGTGCATGACAGATTCGAAGGTGTTGGTAATATCTCCGGAGATTCTCCAGGAATCGGCAAGCGGTACGACCCAATCGCCGGGAAATTTCCATCTGCAAACATTGTAAACTACATCGGGTCTGATCTTTCTGATCAAATTGCCGATAAGGGTATAGCGTACTTCTTCATTGAGATCGAGCCATTCACCTCCGCACCAATCCACTTTGATGAAGTCGAAGTTCCAGTCCACTAGCATCCTTTGAAGATCACCCGCCTCGTGGCCGAACAAGCCCATTCCTGAGCCGATTGTGTCTTTATCCCAATGAGACGCGCAGGTGTTGATCCCCGCGTCAGAATAGATGCCGGCTTTCAAACCGCGGGAGTGTATATAATCGCTAACGTTTCTCATCCCATTCGGGAATCTGACCGGATGAGCGAGCAAGTTGCCAGCGGTGTCTCTGCCGCCGAAATAACCGTCATCGATATTAATATAGCTATAACCCGCATCTTTCATACCGGTTGACACCATAAGATCGGCCTGGCTTTTAATAGTTGCTTCATCGATGTTTACATGAAAATGATTCCAGCTTGACCAGCCCATGATAGGAGTTTGAGGACGCATTACTACTTCCGTATTTGCCGGTTCAGCCTTTAAGCCGGTGGTTTTCTTTGAAGTTTGACAGGCAGTAATCAGCGTGAGCAGCAGAAGAAGTAGGTTTTGTTTCATTGAAAAGTAAATTTATACCGATTTCACAGTAATGGAAATATAGCGCATTTTGGCCCAATTTGTAAAAGTAAAAAAGCCGCCCCTTACTGGACAGCTTTCCTTAACAAATAATGAATCTTAGCAAATTATGTAAATACTTCTTTTACCTTATCGAAAAAGCTTTTTTCGCTTTTTCCGGGCTGAGGTGAAAAATTATAGCTTTTTTTCAGTGTTTCCAGCATTTCTTTTTCTTCGGTAGTGAGATGCTGTGGCGTCCAAACATTCACGTTTATAAGCTGATCGCCCTTTGCGTATCCGTTTACGTCGGGAAAACCTTTTCCTTTCAGCCGGAAGATCTTACCGCTCTGCGTTCCGGGCGGAATTTTTATCTTCACCCTGCCGTCGATGGTCGGAACTTCTACCTGGGTTCCGAAAACAGCGTCGGGAAAGGAGATGTGAAGCTCAAAAGCAACATTCAGCCCGTCTCTCTGCAACTCAGGATGTGCTTCCTCTTCGATCAGAATTATCAGGTCACCCGGACTTCCGCCCCGTTCTCCTGCATTGCCTTTTCCGGTAAGGCTTAATTGCATTCCCTGTTGAACGCCGGCAGGAATATCTACCGTTACCTGTTCTTCTCCATACACCCGTCCTTCACCCTTACACGATGTACATTTTGCCGTAATCGTTGAACCCGCACCATTACAGGTTGGACAGGTGGTGACCGTTTGCATTTGCCCGAGGAAGGTATTGGTCACCTTCCGCACCTGGCCGGTTCCACCGCAGGTGCCGCAGGTTTGAATGCTGCCGCTATCTTTGGCGCCGCTTCCATGACACGTAGTACAGGAAACGTATTTTTTTACCTTAATCGTTTTTGAAACGCCTTTCGCTGCTTCCTCAAAATTTAATTTTATTTTGATCCGCAGATTACTTCCTCTTACACCGGTTGGGCGGGAACCGGAACTTCCGCGACGACTGCCTCCGAAAAAGCTTCCAAAAACATCCTCACCAAAGATGTCACCAAACTGGCTGAATATATCATCCATATTGCGGGCATGAAATCCACCGCTTCCCGGAGCAAAAGCCTGATGGCCAAACCGGTCATATTTTGCCCGCTTATCCGGATCGCCGAGTACTTCATAGGCTTCGGCTGCTTCCTTAAAATTTTCTTCCGCAACTTTATCCCCCGGATTTCGGTCAGGATGATACTTCATGGCCACTTTACGATAAGATTTTTTTATCTCCTCGGTAGTGGCACTCTTGCTGACACCTAAAATTTCATAATAGTCTCTTTTCATATCCATCATATCCGCCAATTGCGGATCAATTTTTATTATTAGGGTTTATTTTCCCACAACGACCTTTGCAAAACGGATGATCTTATCGTTGAGATAATAGCCTTTTTGTACCACCGCAATAACTTTTCCCTTCAGGTCGGGCGATGAAGCCTCCATATGACTGACAGCCTCTTCGGTTTCAGGATCGAATTCTGTGTGTAAAACGTCCATTTCCTTAAGCCCTTTTGCCTGTAAAAGCCTTCTTAACTTATTGAATATAAGGATCACTCCTTGTTGTATTTGCGGATTTTGCTCTGATTTTTCGAGTTGTTCCTCCGCGCGGTCGCAATCGTCGAGAATTTCCAGTAAACTTACAATCACTTCTTTCCCGGCAGTCTGGCTTAATTCCAGTTTTTCTTTTGAAGTACGTCTTCTGAAATTTTCAAATTCAGCAAACAGGCGGACATATTTATCTTTCTGTTCCTGAATTTGATCTTTGAGTTTCTGAATCTCTGATTCATCTTCAACAGGATTATTGAGATGTGTGGTTCCTGCTGCATTTTCGTCAGCATTAATTGAGAAATCTGACGATTCGGTCGAATTTTCCTGCTCTAAGTTTTCCTGATCTTTATTTATCATGACTTTCAGATTAGATTGTGATAAAACAAATTATTTGCCATTGAAATGAAATTGAAAAAATGGCAGTAAACTTTCCTCTTACATGCCTTTATTCCAGACCATTCTATATAATTGTGCCAGTGCTGCAATCAGGAAAATTGCCCCCATGATGGTATTGAGTGTTTTGTTGCTTGTCTTAAGTCTTGAGATCAGCCAGTTTCCTCCGTACATATACAGGGCCAGTCCGGTGAGTGTTCCGATGCCACAGCCTACTGTAAACCAGTTGTAATCTGAAAAATCGTTTTCCAGTACATTGATGTTGACAAGATAAGAAGTCCAAATGAACCAAAACGGAATCTGCGCCGGATTGAGTGCGCTCATGCTCAGACCGAGAAAAAACCTTGGCACTGAATTGTTTAAGACTATTGCCTTTTTTTCAGGTTTTTGATTTTTAGCGGCGAAATAGCTCAACACTGCCAGTACCAGAAATACAGCAACCGTAATCCAACCGATAATTTTGAAAAGGGTATCGTGCCGGAGGATCCAGTTGAGGCCGCTGAGCGTGAGCCGCAGGTAAACAATCTCAATTAGGGTGACTCCGATTGAAAACTTCCAGGCATTCGAATAGTTTTCCTGAACTGCAATTTGAGTAGATGTAAAGCTGACCGCCCCCAGTGGGAGTTGTCCCAGAAAACTTACAAGCCATCCAATTCCAAAAATGAGTAAAAGATCCATAAGAAATAGTGATCTGAAACCAGGATCTCAGCAGTTTTACAGATAAAAAAGCCGCGTTATGAATAACGCAGCTTATTACCATTCAACAACTAAAAAAATGATTTTATGCTGATACAACTAGCTTTTTGGATAATTTGCTCTTAAGATTTGAAGCCTTATTTTTGTGAATCACGCCCCGTTTTGCCAATTTGTCAATCATCGAAATAACATTGGGAAGCGCTTCTGAATATGTTTTTTCATCTGCAGATGCCTTTAAATCACGAATCGCATTACGGGTGGTTTTACCATAATAACGGTTTCTGTCTCTGCGTTTTGCAGCCTGGCGGGCATCCTTCTTTGTAGCTTTATGATTTGCCATTGATTAATTTTTTCGGAGCGCAAAAGTAAGGAGATAAAATTACTTAAAAAAATTAAAATCGTTATTGAAAAAATTAATTTTTGAATTCTGATCAACTTAACTGCCGTATTTGCCGTTTATTAGATTAATAAGCGATATTTGCATCAGTCCGTTGTAGGAAAAATTTTGATCATGAGAGACTTTTCATATATCACCAATTCTCACCCTGAATATATTGAGAATTTATACGTAGAATACAATAAAGATCCTGAAAGTGTTGACCCGGAATTCCAGAAATTCTTCGAAGGTTTTGACTTCGCCGTGCGGTATCCGCAAAAGGCTGCCAATGGTCATGGCGTAACAAAGCCGGTAACCGAACCGCCCATATCCGACAATAACTGGAAGAAGGAATTAGGCGCCTATCGCCTCATTCTTGGTTATCGGAATAAAGGGCATCTGCTGGCAGATACCAATCCGATCAGGAAAAGGAAAGACCGGAGTGCGAATCTTGATCTCAGCTTTTTTGGTTTATCGGATGAGGATCTGGATAAGAAATTCCTGGCAGGCAATCAATTGGGTCTCGGAGACGCTACCCTGAGAAATATCCTCGGATATCTTAAAAAAACCTACGCGGGCAAAGTAGGAATTGAATATAAATACATTTCAAGTCAGAAGAAAATTGAATGGCTCACCAGTCATTTTGAAAAAGCCTTTAATGAACCTTTTTCACTGGAACAGAAAAGACGTATCCTGGAAAAGCTCAACGAAGGGGTGATGTTTGAAAAGTTTCTGCACACCAAATATGTTGGTCAGAAAAGATTTTCGCTGGAAGGAGGAGAAACGACTATACCGGCAATGGATGCCATCATCAATCTTGCAGGTGAGCTGAACGTGCAGGAAGTGGTGATTGGAATGGCCCATCGCGGAAGGTTGAATATCCTTGCCAATGTAATGGGAAAAACCTACGAACAAATTTTCAGTGAGTTTGAAGGAACCGGAAAAGTCGACCAGACCATGGGCAGCGGCGACGTTAAATACCATCTCGGCTATGGAAGCGAAATAACAACTGCCGGAGGAAAGAAAATGCATTTGAAATTAATGCCAAATCCTTCCCATCTCGAGGCGGTTGATCCGGTGGTGCTCGGCTTCACCCGTGCAAAGGCCGACATTTTATATGAAAGCGAATTCGACAAAATCCTTCCGATCCTGATTCATGGCGATGCATCATTAGCCGGACAGGGAATTGTATATGAAGTATTACAAATGAGTGATCTGAAAGGATATGATACCGGAGGAACCCTCCATTTCGTTATCAATAATCAGATCGGATTTACAACAGATTTTGATGATGCTAGAAGTAGCGATTACTGTACCTCTCTTGCATCGGCCATTCAGGCGCCGGTTTTTCACGTGAATGGAGACGATGCTGAGGCGGTAGTAAAATGTGTTGAAATTGCGGTTAAATTCCGGCAGGAATTTAATACCGACGTTTTCATTGACATGGTATGTTACCGCAAACATGGACACAATGAAGGCGATGATCCGAAATTTACGCAGCCATTCATGTATTCGCTCATTGACAAACATCCGAATCCAAGGGAAGTTTATACGCAGTTTTTACTTGAAAACGGCGAACCGGATGCAAAACAACTTGCTAAAGACATGGAGAAAAAGTTTTGGGATGATTTGCAGGCAAGACTGGATGAAGTAAAACAAAATCCTTTGCCTTACACTTACCAGCAGCCCGAAATTTCCTGGAAATCGCTGAGACCTGCAACTGTGGAGGATTTTGAAAGCTCGCCGGACACCGCCATTAGTGAAGCCGACTTTAAAAAGATTTTTGATGCTATAATGAGCTGGCCCGAAGATTTTACCCCTCTACGCAAAATTCAAAAAATTCTTAAAGACAAGATTACTTTATTTGAATCGGAAAAGAAGGTCGATTGGGCAACCGGCGAATTGATGGCTTACGGAAGCCTTTTGCTGGACGGGAATAATGTGAGAATGAGTGGTCAGGATGTAAGACGTGGTACTTTTTCTCATCGTCATGCAGTATTACGCGATCAGAATACGGATATCGCGTATAACAGATTGGGAAGCCTTGAAAAGCAAAATGCAAGGTTTCAGATTTACAACAGCCTGTTAAGCGAATATGCAGTATTGGGATTTGAATACGGATATGCGCTGGCCACGCCCGATGCACTCGTACTTTGGGAGGCTCAGTTTGGCGATTTTGCCAATGGTGCACAGGTAATGATCGATCAGTTTATCGTTTCGGGAGAACAGAAATGGAACCGAATGGATGGCGTGGTGCTTTTGCTTCCACACGGATATGAAGGCCAGGGTCCCGAACATAGCAGCGGAAGAATAGAACGCTTTCTTCAATCCTGCGCAGAACTGAATATTGTGGTAACGAATATCACCACGGCTGCTAACTTGTTTCACGCGTTAAGAAGACAGCTTGCCTGGCCCTTTAGAAAGCCATTGGTCAACTTCTCACCGAAGGCTAATTTAAGACATCCAGGTAGCTATAGCCCGATGAGTGAATTTACCTCCGGAGCATTTAAAGAGGTAATTGATGATCTCTCCGTAAAAAATGCTTCAGACGTCAAAAAGGTTTTGCTTTGTTCAGGAAAACTATATTTCGATCTGGAAGCAAAAAAGGAAGCGGATAACCGGTCAGACATTGCCATAATACGGATTGAGCAACTGTATCCTTTGCCGGTTAATCAGTTGAATGAACTCTATCAGAAGTACCATAAGGCCATCTGGTTTTGGGTACAGGAAGAACCACTGAACATGGGTGCAGCCTCTTTCCTTCAAATGAATCTGAAATCGATCAATTATGGCGTTATCAGCCGCCATCCGAGTGCATCTATTGCCACTGGATATTCTAAGACGCATAAACAGGAACAAGAGGAGATAATTGATACTGCCTTTAGTATCTGATACAGCTAAGTTTTGTTAAACAGAAAAGCATGGATCGTCTCCATGCTTTTCTGTTTTATAATGCATTTAAACTATATTAATAACCTGGTCCTTTTAAAACTGTATAAGCCCTAAAAAGATTCATTTCATCTGGTTAAGCAGGTACTCTAATTCTTAGATAAAAAGTAATAGTCCGGGGAGGATTCTAAACCTTCCTTAAAAACAGATAACAATGTTTTATCTTGTTTTATTAATTGCAAAGACCTCCTCTCGAATACATCTGTGTTGAGTTTAAAAGATTCAAATGATTCAATTGCCGGAAGAAGTCTTTTTAAAAAATCTATTTCTTCTCTCATCTGTTCCTCGTCGAAACCGCTGCTCTTTACTGGTAAAATTAATTCTCGTTCCATGATAATTCCTTTTCTACCAATACAGACTTCAAAAAGCATGCATGGTTAAAATTGGCGCAAAAAAATCGGTTTTTTATCGAAGGTTTTAATACACATTTAATTTAATCTTTGATTACTTTAACCCTATATTTACAAGTAACATCAAACATTAACAAAACCAAAATAAATTGCTGAAAAGATGGCAGGAGGATTACTACCGTTAAAAGTCTTGAACCCGGAGGTCTGCTAAATCAATTTTTGCAACTCAACCTTAATGAAAACCAGATCAGTACATATCACCCTTTTCCTCATGCTGATGATCCTTTCCGGGTACGGGTGCATCAGTACAAAAAGTACGGTTTATTTCAATGATCTGCCCGACGCTCAACGGGTGGTTTTAGAAAAAATATCAGCTCCCGTTCCCACCATTCAGGTAAATGACCGGATAGAAATTAAAATCGGTGGAGAAAATGCCAAAACGGTCGAATACATTGCAAGGCAGTTCGCGGGAAGTTCAACTTCTGCCACAATTGAGACAATAGTTGATATTGATGGAAATATTGAGCTACCACGTATCGGTCGCATGAAAGTTGAAGGATTATCAAAAGAAGTAGCAAAAACAAACATCACTAACGCTTATAAAGAATATCTTGTAAATCCGGTTGTGCTGATAAAATTTGGTGATTTCAGATATACCGTTCTTGGAGAGGTGCGATCGCCAGGTACCAGGCTCGTTCCTTCAGACAAAATTTCTTTACTGGAAGCCATCGCCAATTCGGGCGACCTCACTGAATATGCCGAAAGGAAAAAAGTCAGGATCATCCGGGATGTAAACGATGAACGTGAGGTCTTGTCCATTGACCTTACCAATAAAAACATTTTGAACAGTCCAGATTATTATTTACATCCCAATGATATTATTTATGTAACGCCACGCGAGATCAAACAAGCTACTTCCAATTTCCAACGAACGGTACTTTTATTTTCAGGAGCTGCAAGTCTCATCACGGTGTTTCTCGTATTGTTTAAACGGTAATTATGAGTTATCCAGTAACAGATAATGAACATACGGAAATAGTGGCGGTTCAGGGGTCGAACTTCGACATCAAGAAGTTTTTCTATAAACTTGTCGGATTCCTTCCCTTTATTCTGTTATCGCTCCTGATCGCTTACGGATGCGGCCGCTTGTATTTAAGGTGGACGCCCTCAAAACATCGCATTTCTGCCAA
Source organism: Bacteroidota bacterium (assembly GCA_023423835.1). Classification (GTDB taxonomy): domain Bacteria; phylum Bacteroidota; class Bacteroidia; order Chitinophagales; family Chitinophagaceae; genus JAFAEW01. Next base: position 19,185 of record JAFAEW010000114.1, read on the forward strand.
CCTTCTCATCAAAGACGATGATGAAACTTCCCCCGACTACACCATTCTTCGCGAATTGGGAGTAATGCCCGGAAGCAAAGAAGTGCAGAACCAGATTGACATCTTACAATCATACGATTTGTCGGAAACGGTGGTGGATTCTTTAAATCTTCAAATTAAAATTTATACCCAGGCGAGAATATCGTCTTCCTATTTGTATGGACCTGCAAGCCCGGTAATTGTTCAACCCGATCGTTCTGATACCGCTTCATACTCACCCGGAAATTACACGCTTCATGTTTACGAAGATCGTTTCACCCTTGAACCCCAACAGGATGCCGGACAAAAGAAATCTTATCGGTACGATCGGCCGATTTTGTTGGGAGGAAAAAGAGTTACCGTGAAACGTAATCGTACGGTAAAAGTGAGTGATAACGGTTATTCTCTTGAGATCGCGCCGAAAAAATCTACCGTCTTATCGGTTAGAAATGCACTTGCTGTTGTGAAGCTGCACGATATGGGAGGAATTCTCGAGATAGCGATGCTAGACGTTTCCCCCTTTAGGGCGGTGGATATCATCAATGCGATCATGGAATCCTTTAATGCAGCCGCATTGAAAGATAAAAACCTTGCGGGTGTAAGAACGGCAAAGTTTGTTTCTGAAAGAGTGGACAGCGTTGCCCGTGAATTGGATGAATTGGAATTTAAGGCGGAAGTGTTTAAGAAAACGAATAAAATCAACGATATAAGCGCAGCCGGTAATACCTATCTCAATGAAGCTTTCAACTACGATAAGGCCGGCGTTGAGCAAAGGGGTGCACTGCAGCTTTTAAACGGGTTGGAACTGTCGATCAAAAATGCGAAGGATTTTACAGATGTTATTCCCTCCTACAACGGTATAAGTGAGGCTACGCTTTCAGCTTTAATCAATGAGTATAATAACGGTATTCTCGCTTACCAGGAACAGCAAAAGATCAGTACCGCAAAAGACCCGGTGATGGCGATGCAAAGGGAAAAACTTGCTGATTTACGAGATAACATTTTTAAAAACATCAAAAGTATCCGCGACGGCTACGGCACGCGGCTCTCGCAACTGAATGCACAACAGCATAATTTCGAAGGATTGCTGGCATCGTTTCCGGAAAAGGAAAGAGAATATATTAAGTTGCGCCGGCAGATTTCTGTGAAAGAATCGCTCTATCTCTATTTGTTGCAGAAAAAAGAAGAGACCGAGCTTGCACTCGTTTCAACCTTAAATGACTCGAGAGTCGTTGATCCTGCTCTGGATCATGGAATCGTTTTACCGAAAACCGATCAGGTGATGCTGTTTTCGATGATGCTCGGTTTGGTATTTCCGGTAGGTGTGATGCTGCTCATGGAAATGTTTAACAACAAAATTTCAGACCGGAAAGAAATTGAAGAAAATTGC